>CAYYBR010000104.1:0-13970 GCA_964470035.1 uncultured Saprospiraceae bacterium | reverse complement strand
GGGAATATTATAAAATTAATTTTAAACGAAACATGAGATTGTCTAAGGAACAAAAAGTCATTGCTAAGGTTATAAAAAAATGTTGGAGTGAACCACCGTTTAAAACAGAATTAGTTAATACCCGTGATCCAATATCTTTAATAGAAAATGTGACAGGAGTTCATATCGCGATACCAGAAGGAACAAAAATGGAGGTTGTAGATCAAACCAACCCACAGGTTGTTTATTTTAATATACCATCTAAATATATTTTGTGATCATTCGGTGTAATTTCTTATCTAAAAGACTCTAGTGCCCTAAAATTATGACGCTCGTATTGGATTTATTTATTAAATAATTAAGCCAATCGCATCATTTTCATAACTTGCCAGAACAACCTTAAGGATGAAAAAACGCAAGTTCATTAAGACTTCTGGAGCTGTAGTGGTGGGAGCCACTATAGCACCATTGGCAGCATGTAAGCAAGAAGCGAGCTCTTCTGGAGCAAACACTGAAAAATCAGGCGATACAGCCACTACAGTTGGAGGCTTCGTCCAACCTAAGCTTTCATACGCTTTTGATGCTTTGGCACCTAATATAGACGCCAGAACCATGGAAATACATTATGGCAAGCACCATGCAGGATATGTACGAAAGTTTAATGCCGCTCTTGAGGGCTCACCTCTTATGGGCAAGTCAATAGAAGACATACTAGCAGCTCTTGGTCCAGACGATACAGGTATCCGCAATAATGGAGGAGGCCACTACAACCACAGCCTCTTTTGGTCTGTGATGTCTCCTTCTGGTGGAGGAGCACCGACAGGAGATCTATCAGATGGAATCAACGCCGCTTTCGGAGACTTCGATAAATTCAAGGAAGTATTTAGCAAGGCTGCGGCTACAAGATTTGGTTCTGGTTGGGCTTGGTTGATCAAAGGTGCTGACAACAAGTTATCCGTTACCTCTACACCCAACCAAGACAATCCACTCATGTCAAATATAGATGGAGAGAAAGGCACACCGCTTCTCGGCTTAGATGTCTGGGAGCATGCATATTACCTCAACTATCAAAATCGTAGAGGTGATTATATCAGCAACTTTTTCAATGTAATAGATTGGAATGCAGTTGCCAATAGACTTGGTTAAAACCAACCTTTTAACATAGTTTCCTACCCGAGCAACCGACCCAAGATGCTCGGGTTTTTTTATTTTTTTAGATAAAAGATTTGCACCCATACTTTGGTATGGGTATTTCTGATCGAAGGTGATAGATCTTTGTTGTAGAATTATTTTATAACTACATCTATCAAAAATGAAACATCTATATTTTTTCTTTTTCTCAATGTTCTTTTTTCTTTTTTCTTGTTCGTCGAATCCTTGCGAAAGTTTAATGTGTGTCAATGGAAATTGCATTGATGGATCCTGTCAATGTGAGGAAGGATATGCTGGAACATTGTGCAATGAACTTGCATGTGTTAATGGCACTTTTGAAAACGGGAAGTGCAAATGTATAGAAGGATATTTTGGCACTCTTTGCACTCAAGACGATTTAATAGCCGTCTATAAACTCACAAAATTTCAACTATCAGATTGTCCTAATTACGTACCTCAGTACAACCTTTCTGGCCCTGCAGACCAGCAAGAACTATGTGGCATTAATGCTTCGGACATGGAAGTCTGCTTTGATTATAATTATACGATTTTTAATGAGTCGAGACTTTTTCGTGCAGAAGTGATTAGGGTTGATAATAATGGAGAGAAAGAGGTCACGCGTAATTTTATTTTAGCAGGGACATATACCGCCCAAGATGATCTCTTAACAATAGACTATATCGATGGCTCTCAAGAAGTCTTAATAATAGAAGGAGATAAAATTATATTAAGCGAACACCTCAGCGATGGGGGATCTGCAGATTGTACATTTTTGAGAGAATTTACTTTTTCTGTTGACCTTTGATTATCCAGCCCATCCTTCTCTGTCTAAACTGCGATATTGGATAGCTTCAGCGAGGTATTGCACTGTAATCTCTTTGCTTCCTCCTAGATCTGCACATGTGCGGGCTACTTTTAGGATCCTATCATAGGCCCTTGCCGACAATTGTAATTTGGTCATAGCATTTTTCAAAAGAAGGGTACAAGCCTGATCGATCTGACAGATCTCGCGTACCATACGACTGGGCATCTGTGCATTAGAATAAATATCCGCGAAGTCTTTGAATCTTTCATCTTGAATCTCGCGGGCTTTTTTAACTCTGATTCTAATGTCTGCGCTAGTTTCGCTAGTATATTCATTAGTGCTGAGCTCGTCGTATGAAACGGGAGTGACTTCAACATGAAGATCAATTCTATCTAAAAGAGGACCAGAGATTTTATTCAAATATTTCTTTACAATTCCCGGGCCGCACATACAATCTTTTTCTGGATGATTATAATATCCGCATGGACATGGGTTCATAGATGCAACTAGCATAAATGAAGCAGGATAATCAACAGAGACTTTGGCTCTTGATATAGTCACCCTTCTTTCTTCCATAGGTTGGCGCATAACCTCTAGGACGGACCTTTTAAATTCTGGCAGCTCATCCAGAAAGAGCACACCATTATGTGCCAATGAAATTTCTCCTGGATTAGGGTGCGAACCCCCTCCAACAAGGGCTACATCACTGATGGTATGATGAGGAGACCTAAATGGTCTCCGGGCCACGAGTGAAGCATCCGAATCAAGAAGCCCACATACGGATTGAATCTTAGTTACTTCCAAAGCTTCGTGAAGACTTAGTGGAGGAAGAATACCAGGTAGTCTTTTAGCCAACATCGTTTTTCCAGCTCCTGGGGGACCAATTAGAATCACATTATGTCCTCCTGCTGCAGAGATTTCTAAAGCGCGCTTTATGTTTTCTTGGCCTTTCACATCAGAAAAATCCACAGTAAACTGCCCTTGCTCTTCAGCGAATATTTCTCTAGTATTTATGAGAGTAGGTTTTAACTGCCTTTCTCCAGTTAAGAACTCTACAGCTTCAACAAGATTAGAAATACCATAGACATCAAGATTATTGACGATGGCTGCCTCTCGGGCATTTTGCTTTGGTACTATTATGCCTTTAAATCCCCGCTTACGTGCTTCGATTGCGATAGGCAAAGCACCTTTGATCGGCCGAAGACCTCCATCTAATGCGAGTTCTCCCATGATGGCATATTGATCTAACAGGGTAGGGTCTATCTGTTTGGTTGCGCCTAGTATGCCAAGGGCGATAGGGAGGTCATAGGAGCTACCTTCTTTACGGATGTCCGCTGGAGCGAGATTTACGACTAGCTTGAGCCGAAACATCTTATATCCGATATTCTTGATGGCTGCCTCTATCCTTTGAAAACCTTCTTTCACGGCGCTATCAGGAAGTCCTACGAGATGATAGAAGTTCGTTCCAACGGTGACGTTTCCACCAGCATTGACCTCCACTGTGATCATTTGAGCTTCTACACCTTGAACGGCACTCGCATAAGTTTTCACCAACATATAGCTAATATATCTAAATGAATGTAAGATTCTGTTCTCAGAATTAAGTCATTTCCGAAAGGGGGTGAGATCTGCTTAGCAAGGTCTTTAAAAAGCAGTGTAATTTTGATATATGACTAATGACGAAGCCACCGTGAAAATGCAGCGGTATTGCGCTTATCAAGATCGGTGTCACCAAGAAGTACGATACAAGTTGGTATCTCTAAAGGTGTATGGAGACCAACTCGAGCAAGTGATGAGTCAACTCATACAGGATGGTTATCTATCCGATGAAAGATACGCTCGGAGTTTTGCACGAGGAAAGTATAGGATGAAGAAGTGGGGCAAGCTTCGTATACAGCGCGAACTAAAGGCAAAGCAGATCAGTGTATACTGTATAAAAAAAGCCCTAGCAGAGATAGATGAAGAAGGTGATTATCTAGAGACCCTCGAAGAGGTGCTTAGGAAGTACCAAGCCAAGAGAGTGGACAAATATGATGCATATGCTCTCCGCCAGAAGACGTACCAGCATGCCCTCAGTAAAGGATTCGAACCAGAATTGATAGGCAAAGGGCTCGACAAGCTTTCGATATAGTATCTTGCCTATAAGCAATCATACTACTATGAATAAGTTTCTACTGCTACTATTACTTCTCATATCAATCAGTTCTTCAGGACAAGAATACCTCCCACAGATATTAAGTGTAGAAGAACAGTCGAAGGTAATCGATGAAATCCTTGAAGACCGTCTGGATAATCTGCTACCAGAACTTATGCGAAGAGAGGGGCTCGACATGTGGATACTCATCTCACGAGAGTATAACGAGGATCCGGTTATGAAGACGATCTTGCCCAGTACTTGGCTCGCGGCAAGACGTCGCACTATCATGGTCTTTTACGATAATGGTACAGAAGTAGATAAGATTGCAATAGCTAGATATAGCGTCGGTCGGTTGTTACAAGGCGAATGGAATGTAGATGTATATCCCGATCAGTGGGAAGCTTTGATGAAGATCATCTCTGATAAAAACCCCAAGAACATAGGGCTTAACTACTCTGAGAACTATGGCCTAGCAGACGGCTTAGTAAAGTCGGAGTATGAATCTTTTATGTCTTACTTGCCGGATGACCTGAAAGAACGAGTTGTTTCGGCCGAGCGCCTCGCTGTTGCTTGGTTAGAGACAAGAACCCAGAAAGAGTTGGATCTCTATCCGATGATCTGCCGACTAGGCCACCTCATCCTGCGCGAAGGTCTATCTGAAAAGGCCATTCACCCCGGGATAACAACGACAGATGATGTGGTATGGTGGTTACGTCAGCGGGTAGCGGATCTTGGTTTAGCTACATGGTTTCATCCTTCAGTCTCTGTGCAAAGGTCTGACATGGGTAACAATGAGTTTCTGCGCTCATTCAGCAAGCGTCCAGATCAAGATGTGATTCAACCGGGGGATCTCATCCATGTGGACTTTGGTATAACATACCTGAGACTTAATACCGATCAGCAACAACACTTTTATGTATTGAGACCAGGAGAGATGGCTCCTCCTGATGGTTTGATCGCCGCTTTCGCAAATGGTAACCGAGTACAAGACATCTTAACTAGCAACTTTGTAATAGGAAGAACTGGCAATGAAATTCTAAAAAGGTCATTAGATCAAGCTAAGGCGGAAGGACTCAATGCGTCGATATATACTCATCCTATCGGACTTCATGGTCATGCCGCTGGTCCTACCATCGGGATGTGGGATAAACAACAGGGAGTAAAGGGCCCAGGTGATTACCCGTTATTTGAAAACACGGCCTATTCTATAGAACTTTTTGCAGCAACCCCTGTAGCAGAATGGGGTGATAAACCCGTTCGGATTATGTTAGAAGAAGATGGCGTCTATAGTAATGAGAAATTCTACTTTTTAGATGGGCGGCAAAAAGAACTGTATACCATACCTAGAAATATCAATGGCCTAGGAAACTGAAATTATAAAGGACCTTTGATTACCACACCTTTTTGATCTTGGGCGCATCAACCCACTTGCTCCAGGCTTTATTATAGGTGTGTAAAGTTTGAGTAGGAAGAGCATTTTTATCTTCTATGAGATGTCCTTGGTTAACCCATTCGAAGATACTTCCGACCAAATTATAAACATTTTGATAACCTGCTGTTTTTAACTTGTTTGTAATTTTTTCACTTCGATATCCAACAGAACAATACACCACTATAGGGGTATCATAAGAGAGACCCTCTAATCGGGAAATATCAAAATCTTCATATCCTATGTATTTTGCATTAGGTATGTGGCTAGTTGTATATTCTTCTAATTCTCGCGCATCAAGAAGAGTATAAGCATCAGGAGAGTCTTCGCACAGTTTTTTCACTGAGATACTTGGAACACTATCATCGAGTAGTGACTGTAGGTTTTCTTTAAATGCAGGATTTAAAACATCTTGGCCCTGGGCAATGCTGAATAGAAAAACAAGAAATATAGATATCAGAAACCGCATCACAATTCTAATTTTACAGGACCTTGTCCGACGTGGTCATTTATAATTTGTTGATTCTCACAAAGAGGTTGAATATCAGACTTAATAAAATCAGCTAAAGCGACACGCTCATCATCTGGATAAAGAATATGGACATTGGGCCCCGCATCCAAAGTAAAGTAAACCTGAGCTCCTGTATCTTTTCTAAAAGATCGAATCCTTTTTATGATTTCGATAGTGTTTGGTTCCATAAGGATATATGAAGGATCAGAGCACATCATCAAAGCGTGTAAAGTGAGGGCTTCGTCTTCTACGATTTTTCCAAAAGAAGGGATGTCTCCATTATTAAGTGTCACTAGCAAAGTGTCAAGATGTTGGCTAGCTTGTTGATATCTAGAGGCGGCAAAAATGTTTTGGTCCATGAGCGCATGTCCTGCAGAAGAGGAAACAGACTTTTTTTCTTTACTTACTATGGCTATGTCATCATGGAAGGTAGAATAGACGGGATTATAATCTTTCATCGCGATGCCAAAAAGATTAGAAGATCCAGATATACTTTTGTGTTGCCCCCATGTACACAAAGTAGGATACACAGACCTCGAAGCACTCCCACTCCCAAGACGAGCTATAAATGAAGCTTTTTTATAAAATGCAGCTTCATCATTTTGTTGAGTTATAAGTTGTTCTATATCACATAGACAAAGTGCCAAAGCACTCATACTTGATGCTGATGACGCTATGCCAGAAGAGTGCGGAAAAGAGTTTTCACTTTTTATAGTCCATGTATAGCGGTCTATCCAAGGCATGATCGGCAAAAGACCGTGTAAAAACTTCTCTATGCGAAGGGCAAATGATCGCTCTTCTTTGCCTTCAAAAAAGAATGTGAGGAAAGGAGAACCGTCTTCTTTTATGCGAAAAGCAGCAGAAGTATGGGTGTGTGCATCGGTGAGTGTAAAGCTGATTGATGCATTGGCCGGTATTTGAACAGGCTTTTTACCCCAATACTTAACTAAAGCAATATTAGAAGGACTTCGCCAAGCTACTTTGCCCTGCGGTGGCAGATTAACCTTTGAAATATTTACGGGAGTGAAAGGATAGGTATCACTTACTTGAGACATCTTCATATGATATATCAAAGTCTTGTAACACAATATCTAGGATCGGGTTGTCGCCAAGGTTATATCCTGTCTTTAATCTATATCCAAAGAGCTTGCTGCTCTGGTTCCAATAAAAAGCCTTGAATTTTCCTTGAGTCATCTTGATCAAGTCAAACATAGGAGTTTCGAGCTCGCGCTCTATCATTTTGACAAGGATTTTTCCTTGGGTCTTGGATAGTTTAGTAAGGGGCTCTTCGAATTCTTTCTCAAGTTCTTTTGAAAGCTTCTTCAGGTACTTCTTGCGCTTACGTTTTTTGAGATTGGCGGAAGCTTGATCGGCTTCTGTAAAAATCCTGATAGCCTGTTTGGCATATGGATACACCTTAGTGGCATACCTGCGGTACTTGAGATATCTGAGGTACTCTGATCGATCAGCAAAGGTGCGAGGTGATGAAATGCTGACATTAGCGAGATCCACGAAGTACAGGGTATCCGTACCATCGATAAGAGCTTGCAGGACCTGACCATTGATCACGATGTTATGGACAGAATCTCCGGCGACCGGAGGCGGCACTACGACTTTTCGAAGATTTGACAGAACACTGTCTTCACTGACCTGTGCCGTAAGGCCCATCGTGAGGTGTGAACTGAGGAGTAGTAATATGATATATCTAAGAATCATCTATAGTTGAGACGTATAAAACCCCGAAAATGCACAACCATCTATATTTGTATGAGTGAAAGCATTCGCAAAAGTAGTTTCAGTTCTATTTCACCCATTGTTTCTTGGCTTTGTCTTAGTGGTGATGTCTTATTGGATAGATCAGTATAGCTATTATATAACGGAGCCAAGGGCGATAGGTGCTATGATGATCATGAATTTCTTTTTACTTGTCGTTTTTCCAGCGATAAGCATAGCCATGTTATCTGGGTTGAATATTATATCTGGTATAACCATGCCGAAAAGAGAAGATCGAATTATACCTCTGATCATCACCTTGTCACTTTACATCTGGTACTATATCAACATCATGAATAATGCATCATTACCTGATAGTCTTCGTTTTGTGGCTCTCGGCCTTTGTTTAGCAGTAGGAGGAGCATTTTTTATCAACAACTTTGCGAAGATCAGTCTGCATACGGTTGGAGCTTCGGGCTTTGTCATGGCGCTGGGCTTGCTGTTATTGTCGTTTAGAAAAAGCTATATAGAGATAGACCTTGGATTGGCAGGAGAGTATAGAGTTTCTGCTATTTTTACATTTCTTGGGTGTATCATAATGTGTGGATTGGTTGGATCGTCCAGACTATATCTCAAAGCACATCGGCCCCAAGAGGTTTATGGAGGCTTCATCCTAGGGGCATTAGCCCAGATTGTGGCTTACAGAATTATGATGTAAAAGGAAGATGGATCAGATAAAGAAATATATCGAAGAAGCGTGGGAAAACCGTGAGCTTTTAAAGGAAGCGACCTATCAAGACGCTGTTAGAAGCCTTGTGGCCATGCTAGATGAAGGAAAGGTAAGAGTGGCAGAACCTTCGGAAGACGGATGGATCGTACACGAATGGATCAAGAAAGGGGTTGTGCTCTACTTTCCGATACAAAAGATGGAGACTATCGAAGTGGGACCTTTCGAGTTTCATGACAAGATTCCATTAAAACGAGACTATGCTGCTAAAGGAGTAAGGGTGGTTCCTCACGCTATCGCACGTCACGGAGCTTTCCTTGAACCAGGTGTTGTCATGATGCCTAGCTACGTGAATATAGGAGCATGGGTAGGAAAAGGCACGATGGTGGATACTTGGGCTACTGTTGGATCATGTGGTCAGATCGGCCGTCATGTCCATCTTAGTGGAGGAGTCGGGATAGGAGGTGTACTGGAGCCACTACAAGCAACACCGACTATCATAGAAGATAACTGCTTCATAGGATCACGATGTATCATTGTTGAGGGAGTAAGAATAGAGAAAGAGTCAGTCATAGGAGCAGGAGTGACTATCACTCAATCTACGAGGATCATAGACGTATCAGGATCAGAGCCTATCACATATAGAGGATATGTGCCGTCTAGAAGCGTGGTGATACCAGGTAGTTATACAAAAGAATTTTCAGCAGGGTCATATAATGTAAATTGTGCTTTAATAATCGGGCAAAGAAAAGAGTCTACTGATAAAAAAGTTTCTCTTAACGACGCTCTTAGAGATTATAATGTAGCTGTATAAATATGGCAGATACGCAAGCATATGTTTTACCTCAGACTTTCGAGACGCAAGGCAAGGAGGGCGTGAAAAAAGAATTTGACTTTCCTCTTGGTGTACGAATCGCTAATAAGGTGCTTTATGCGTATCGCAACAAAAAGTTTGATGTCGAATTATTGATTCAAACAGCCATGGAGAAAGCTGGACTGGAGGACTTTGGTTCGGATTTCTGGAGAAAACCCATGAGTGTTGCTTTTCAAGATATCAATGCGAACACTACATTTCATCCACTTGGGGCTTTTTTATATGAAAAGAAAGTAATTCAGAATCTCGAAAATAGATTGTGGGCGCAGTACTGGATGAAGCAGGATGCGTCTATCCAGTCAGATCTTCCACCTGCAGTTTTAATTACTGGACTGCAAAGGACAGGCACAACTTTTATGCAAAGACTTCTGGGTTCATTACCAGAATTTAGGGGGGTCAAGTCCTGGGAGATAGTTAATCCTGTGCCGACAAGTAAGAAGAAAACATATCACGGCAAAAAACTTTCGTGGTTTGGTCATAAGGCACTGAATTATATAAATCCAGACTTCAAGGCTATCCATGCACTGGATCACAATAGTCTTGATGAAGAAGTAGTACTCTTGGAGCATTGTTTTATGAGTAGTATAACCGAAGCGGTATTCAATACTCCTAACTATAGTAGATGGCTCGAACAACAAGATCAGAAGCCTGCCTACAAGGATCTAAAGATGTGGCTACAGCTTTTGCTATGGCGAGAGCCTACCCAACATTATATGTTGCTAAAGAGTCCGCATCATATGGAGTATCTGGATGACTTTAATGCCGTTTTCCCAGGTACTAAGATCATACATATGCATCGCGATCCTAAGGAAACGATGGCGAGTTACTGCAGCATGATGCACTATGCAAAAAAAATGTTTCAGCCATGTAGTTATCCCCAAGAGATCGGTCGACATTGGATGAGGAAGAACCGAAGATTAGTTCAGCAATGTGAGATTTACAAAGAATCCCACCAAGATCAGTTTATAGACATTAGATATAAAGACTTAATTAAAGATCCATTTGTTGTTGCGCGCAGAATATATGAGGAACTGGATCTGACATGGACCTCGGAGCATACTAAAGCAGCGGAGGACTACTATACACAACATCGCAAAAACAAATACGGTAAGCATATCTACAGCCTGGCAGACTATGGATTATCTGCTGCTGATATAGAAAGTCAGTTTGATTTCTACTACGATCGCTATAGCCACCTGCTATAACTGCTTGGACTCGATCGAGTCCTTGGCCGTATTGACCGTCTCTGTGAACTTTCCCCAGAAATCGGAAAAAATAGTCTTGAATTTTTCGATGATCCAACCTCCTTCATCCCGTACATCTATCAGATAATCATACAAGGTAGATGTGCTGGCATACTCTTGATTGATAACATTCAGATTGGTCAGCAATGCTAAGATCACACCTACTAAAAATGCTACGACGAAACCAAGAAGAACACCACCAGCTATTTGGTTGATAAAGTTAGTATTCGTTGCTTTCAGGAGGGACTCCATCTTGTCTGCGATAAACCGCAGTGTAAGCATGACAACAAAAAATACAATCAAAAAACCCAGCACAAATTCGATGCCTCCATTGATGTTGACTTTTTCCTGGAGGAACGTGATCAACAAAGGAGAAAAAGCAAAAGCTATGACCAATCCAATCAGGATAGACATAACATCTACCACGGTGTCGATCAGACCCTTAGAGAAGCCGCGATAAAAACCATAGGCGATGAACAGTGCAGCTATTATGTCGAGTACCATCTAAAAAGTGTTGTTACAAGAAGATCATTAAAAAGATCACTCAAGGTAAATGATGTTCTTGTATACTTATGATTGTCACAAAGATGTATCTTTTTTACCTTTGTTTGGCATTATAACTCTTTGAATTAGTGACTATAACAATTTACATAAATTCGTCAAGTGATATATGAGTGAAGTAAAGTATACTGAAGATAACATACGGTCTCTTGACTGGAAAGAACATATCAGGCTACGACCAGGGATGTATATAGGAAAGCTTGGTGATGGTTCTGCTCAGGATGACGGTATATATGTATTGGTCAAGGAAATAATCGATAACTCTATCGATGAGTATGTTATGGGATACGGGAAGGAGCTCCTTATCAATATAAAAGAAGGAGAAGTAGAAGTGAGAGATTTTGGAAGAGGCATTCCTCTTGGGAAGGTTGTTGACTGTGTCTCTAAGATTAATACAGGAGGAAAATACGACTCTAAAGCGTTCAAAAAATCAGTTGGGCTGAATGGAGTAGGTACGAAGGCTGTCAACGCTTTATCCGATGAGTTTATCGTACAAGCTGTACGAGAAGGAAAAACCAAAACAGCACTTTTTAACCAAGGAGAGCTCATCAAAGAATCAAAAATATCTAGTAGCAAAGAGAGCAATGGAACCATCATCAGGTTCAAGCCCGACAAGTCCATCTTTAAAAACTATCGGTATAGATCGGAGTATATAGAAAACCAGCTCTGGAACTATGCCTACCTCAATGCTGGTCTAAAACTTAGATTTAACAAGAAGACCATTTATTCGAAAGATGGCCTTTTAGATCTTCTGAAAAACAAAACGAATTCAGAGACTAATCGCTACCCGATCATTCATCTCAAGGGAGAAGACATTGAGATCGCCATAACACATGCTAACCAATATGGGGAAGAATACTATTCATTTGTAAATGGACAGAATACTACGCAAGGCGGCACCCACCTTGCAGCCTTTAGAGAGTCAATAGTTAAAACTGTACGAGATCATTATGGTAAGAACTATGACGCTCGAGATATCCAGACGGCCATCATAGGTGCTATCAGCGTGAGAGTTGAAGAACCGGTCTTCGAATCTCAGACCAAAACTAAGCTTGGTTCGACCCATGTAGCGCCAGAAGGGGCTACCATGAGATCTTTTGTGATGGACTTCGTCAAAAAGGAGGTTGATAACTTCTTACATCGAAACCCAGAAACCGCGAAGGCTCTTCAAAAAAGGATCCAGCAGTCAGAAAGAGAGAGAAAGGAGATCGCTGGAGTAAAAAAACTAGCTAACGAAAGAGCTAAGAAAGCCAACCTCCACAACAAAAAACTAAGAGATTGTAGGATACATCTTAATGACAAGCGTAAAGACGGAACCCTTGATACTATGATCTTTATCACAGAGGGAGATAGTGCAAGCGGATCCATCACAAAAGCCCGGGATGTTCAAACCCAAGCAGTATTCAGTTTGCGTGGAAAACCCCTGAACTGCTTTAATATGACGAAGAAGATCGTCTACCAAAATGAAGAATTCAATCTCCTACAGCATGCGCTCAATATAGAGGACGGTATAGATGGTCTGAGATATAATAAGGTCGTGATTGCTACGGATGCCGACGTCGATGGTATGCACATCAGGTTATTGCTACTAACTTTTTTCCTACAGTTTTTCCCAGAGCTCGTTAAGCAAGGACATCTCTATATCCTCGACACCCCTCTATTCAGAGTGCGTGATAAGAAGCAGACCTTTTACTGTTATTCTGAAAGAGAGAAGGCGGATGCTGTTCAAAAGCTAAGAGGAAAAGCAGAGATCACTCGATTTAAAGGACTCGGAGAGATTTCTCCTGATGAGTTTGGAGGGTTTATAGGCGAAAATATTAGGCTAGAGCCAGTATTTCTAAGTAGCAATAATGATATCGATGATATACTGAGTTACTATATGGGCAAGAATACACCAGATAGACAGAAGTTTATTATCGACAATCTCAAGGTTGAACTCTTGGATGTCGATGGAGAAGACTTGGAAGAGTTGCCCGAAGACACACTTGAAAAAGAAAAACCGGTACTGGCAGACTAGTTTTTGCAGCAGATAGGGCTTTTGTGACGTATTAATTATAGTATTTGATCTATATTTAGTTAATGTGCAAGAGTATCTTTTCAATAGTTATCATCATTCTTTCCTCTTTGTCTTTAAGTGGTCAGAAGGTTACTGTTTCCCCTAATATCAGCATTCGAAATACGGTCTCCTATGATATCGTAGGTAGGATAGAGGACAGAATACTTTTTTTTAAAGAGAAAGGTCCTGAAAGAAGCGTACTTCTCTATGATAACAATCTAGTCTACCAGAGCGAAAGGCAAATAAATCTTGACGAAAAGAGATGTTTCTTGTATGAGGTGTCTAATCTGGATTCAGCATTTGCTATTACCTATGGGTATAGATATGAAGGAGAGGATATCATCAAGCTAGACTTCTTTGATCAAGGAGCAGTAAGAAGGGACTCTGTTGTAATTTCCAGAAAAGAAAAAAAGTTCAAAGGTCTCAACTTTGAGTCTATAGAGTCTGAAGATGAAAGCATCTTAGCATTATACTCTATCACAGATAGAGATAAGATAAAGGTGGTCACTATCGATTTGAAGAAGAGAGAACTGATCAATGATCAGGAGTATATTTTTACAAATAGTAATTTATATGATGATGTGTATGATTTTAAAGTCGACAATGACGGTTTCTTTTATATGCTCACCCAGATAAATAATTTTAAGAATGCAAAAAAGAATCACACAGGAAGTTTATTCATATTTTCAAGGTCTCAGAACTCTGTAGAAGAGATCGTCCTGCCCCTGCAGGATATCGTTTGTCAAGATCTCTTTCTAAGTATAAATAACCAGGAAAACTTA
>CAYYBR010000103.1:0-13999 GCA_964470035.1 uncultured Saprospiraceae bacterium | reverse complement strand
TTATTAGCTATGTCTTCGACTACGGCTCCTTGGCCTTTATCAAATATGAAGGTATATGGCACAGTACCTCTATCAGGAAGGCTAACAACTTTTGTAGCACCGTAGGAGATTAGTCTATCGATCAAAGACTCTCCACCGACTAACTCTTCCTCCCACATCGGTATATTGAGCGATGCGGTTTCGCTATCAATCATGGTATGAAAGAAAACTCTAGCACCTTCAGGTATAGCATCTAACAATGATAGGATCCCTTCTATATCAGATGGATCATCCATATCAAACAAAAAACCGTCAGAGGTAAACTCTTCACTTCCATAGTCAGTTCCACTATTAGCAAAAATACCTTCTACCGGATCCCAAGCGAATATCGAAACTAGACTGCCCAGGCCATTCGGATTAAGCGACGCCCAAGGAGTGTTATTCACGTATACCCAAAAGTCTCCTTCTATACGCACCTCATTCTTAATTCTTATATCCCATATACGACTATCGAATGACCAGGATCGACTTTCTTCATCAAGCACCATTTTAATTTGGTCATTTTTGAGCCACTGGTAGTAGTGGCTTTGGTGCCAACCAGGCCTACTTTCTGGATCATATACAAATGACCTTGTAGGCACATCACCCGTCCTAGCAAGTCCTTGTCCTTCTTGACTCTGCAGTACTCGCCAGTAATATACTCTTCCAACCTCATGCAGGATGTCAGGCTGCCACTCGAGGGTGCTCTGTGTTGCCTCTACGATAGTCTCTTGATAGAGAGGGCTATTAAATAATTCAGTGGTATCAATCTGCATGATAAACCGGCCTGCAGGCCGTAGGCCATTATTGACCGCTGCACGCAGGGTGATCATCTCATCATTGTAGATAGCAAAGTCTGTAGGGGTTACTGCTTTAGCAGAATTATCAAATACAAAAAAGGATAAGCCTTCTGATCCATTGGCATCCATCAGGATGTTATTTCTTTCAGCTTTTGCAGGGGATTCTGATATCAGATCCATAGGATCTACTTCTATCAATAAAGTGTTAGCCCCTATCCAATTAGAACCAGGATTGTTCAGAGAGACTGTAAGCGTTGTATCGTATGCTGGTGCCGGTATCGTCATCCAAACGGTATCGGCAAGAGTACCATCTGGCAGCTCGTGTATGAGTCTTATATCTATGAGATCTCCTGCTGAAGCCGATCCTAGGTTGACTATATCAAATGATGTCGTGTACTGAAGTGTGTTCACATCTATGATGGCTGGAGAAACTGAGGCACTTGCAGGGTCTATCACATAATCTGGACCAGAGAAAGTACCTAATCGATAAGCTGGATCTCCATGTAAAGTCAGTTGCTCTATAAGAGTCTGAACTGCTACAGATGGATTATCAGTTCTCATCTCAAGTGAGTTCTGAAGAACCTCTCCTATCGGTTGTCCTAGCTTTTCACCACCGATGAGATCATAAAAGTTGATCCCCGTGAAATACTGAGGCTCTGGATATGCTGTGCCAGAAGAAGCTATAAATGCAATCGCTCCTCCTTCAGGTTCTAAAACAAAGTCTTCGCTTATACCTCCTGTCGAAGTATGTATATTTCCAGAGTGGCAACCGAGTGATATGATCACTGGGTTGCGGCCTTCATTTTGATAGACGCTTGGATCTTCTAAACTAAAATCAAAAGTCCCAACTGCGGAGTGACCAAAAAAAGTGAGGAGTGCAGCTCCTTGATCTATGCGCTCCACGATTTCTTCAGAAGTAACTCTTTCAAGAGGATCAGCTGATAGCTTTCTGAAGGTACTTACGTTGGCTCCAAATTGGTTAGCTTCGATTACATCACCCATGTCATTCAAGAATCGGAAGAGTGTTGCCTGATTAGCTGAAGAACCTCCACTTAGGTGGATGACACTTTTCTTCCATGCTTGTTCTTCGATTGTTTGCTCTTCATCGCCACGATTTTCATGTCGGATCACCTTCTCCAGATAGTTCATCACTTGTTCTGGAGTTTCGGCTGCAAGACGGCCTATAGGTTTTTGCGGATGCTTTGTGTCATCAAAGGCCAGCAGTAGGTTATCAGAACCAGGTATGCCAAATGTTGGTACTAACGACTGTATATCTCTTTGCTCTTTGATCTCAGTATATTCTCGTCCTTTACCAATCAAAAAGATAAAATCTGGAAGGCTTCCATCTGCCCTCAGCTGAGCCATATAATTCTTGATAGCAAGTGGATGGCCTTCGATACCAAAGGCATATCGCTCCGTTAACTGCTCTACATCAACTACAGCGGTATGATAACCACCTCCCTCTTCAGACGATCTATATGATGCATACGCCTCTATAGCTCCAGAGTTGATTAAATCTTTATGTGATATGATTAGGTAATCACCTGACGATCTAGATCCTGATAGATCTACCTCTTCGAATATGGTTATATCATTGATAGCGGATTGCTCATCAACCAGAATCCAATCTTGCTCTTGAAAAGCCGCAGGTGTCACAAAGGAAACTTTATCACCTTCTATTTGAGGAGTAAGTACGGTATGAGTAGTTAGATTATATATCCGAGGGTGTTGGCCACCAAAGCCTGTCATCTCTATATATCTTGTGATGATGGAAGCTTGTTGGGTCCACTGGATTTGGGTTTCGCCATCGAAGGAGTATTCTCTAGGATATTGTAACTCTGCGTAAGCCAGTGTATGTTTTTGTCTATCATCTCCTAGGGCATTGATATGAAGATTAAACTCTCCTTCTGATAAGTCCTCTAAGGGAAAACGCTCCTCTATATCAACTACACCATATCCATTTTGACCAAGGGTTCTGAGACTGCGATGATCGTTTGATACGGACCAGGTCTTGCTAAGAACATTTGTACCCATCCTCACGACGATTTTAGGATCGATCCCAAAAGGCGCAAGATTTTCTACTGGTATAGTAACCGTCCTATCGGTCTCGAGAGAACTACCAAATCCTTCGCTTTCGTCCATCGACGAAAACCTTATGAAGTTCCTTCCGTCATGGGTTGGTTTATGATGGAATTCGTCAAAGACAATTCTCTCGCTGTGCATATAGAATGGTTCCTGCGGAGGAAGACCTATGCCTTCGATACCGTCACTAACTTGTTCAAATCGAAGATTTGAATCTTCTGAGGAAGTCCAAGTGAGATAGAAAGGACGTTTCTTGCTGTATAGACTTATAATTGGGTTGAGCTGCTGATTAGCAGCGTCTTCGTACAAAAGACCATCGACACTTCCATCAGGTCCTTCGCCAAAGAAAGTGATGTAATCCCCGACATCTAAAGTTTCATTAGTAGAAACTTGTAGTGCCACTTCTTGTCCATAGCTAAAGATCTGATATTGGCTTCCGAGCACTTGATCAGTTGGTATGCCAAGATCTTCTAAGACCTCATGGGGGATTCTATATATGCCTTCTTCTTCAAGATAAAACTTGAAATACTTCTGACCATCTTCAATCCAGTCGTCTCCAAAAGAGAACTGACTATAAGAAGTGACTGTTAAGAGCAAGCATACTATCGATAAGATGGAACGTGTCCACATCATCCGTTTTCATCATTTAATAAAGAAATAAAGTATTCTACTAACTCTCAGGTAGGAGAAAAGGGTAGGTATCCCTTTGTAACGCGAAGATAATACATCTATTGGGTTAAATATTCTGATAATCGTCAAAAGACAGACTATTCAGGGGTTTATCTCAAGATCGATAAGAAAATATACCTTGAGATCGATGATCTGGCTTTTCTCCATAATACTTAGCATATCAGTATTGATCCAGCTGTATTTCTGGTTGGTTCAATTTGATCGGATCGCTAGAAATCAAAAAAATGTCACTGCTTCGGGTCCTCTCTTAGAGCTTCCTACGGTTACTCTTATCATAGCTGCAAAGAATGAAGCAAACAACCTGCGCCTCAACATGGCTTCATGGTTGCAACAGGATTATCCACACCTGAGCATCATCATCATCGATGACCACAGCGATGATAACACTTGGGAGATCATACAGTCTATATCCGATCAGAGGGTCACATGCTTGCAGTCTCCCGAAGACTGCAAAGGAAAAAAAGCGGCACTCACCTATGCTATATCAAGATCTAGTGGTGAGTGGATCGTAACTACAGATGCGGACTGTCAACCCAAAAGTGAAAGTTGGATCCGCCATCTCATGGACTCGAGAAAGGACAGTGATATGATCATAGGTTATAGCCCCTATCAAAGATCTCAAGGGTGGGTAAGTTTACTCGTGTCTTATGAAGCATGGTATGTAGCCATGCAGTACTTGTCTGCTCTTTTAATGGGCCGGCCATATATGGCTGTTGGACGAAATCTGGCATTTAAAAAAGAGCTTTTCACAAAGATTGGTGGATATACAAATCATCAAGAGGTTCTTAGCGGTGACGATGATCTCTTCTTACAAGAAGCCAAGAAAAGCGGCAAGATCATCAGTACTATCGATCCTAAGACATGGGTATGGACCAGCACTCCAGTCAAATTGAAGAGTTATCTAAGACAGAAGAGTAGGCACCTTACTACAGCTCCTCGTTACGAAGTAAGGGACCAACTTGTGCTGATGATGATCTTTCTATCACAATTGCTCTTTTATGTTTCTATCATAGTCCTTTCCATAGGTCACCCATGGGTCCTGTCTATCCTCATGATAAGGTATGTCTGGATAAGTTGGGTAGCTAGACGATCGCAAAGATTTCTATTCTTACCGATCAAGTGGTGGACGGCACCCATCATGGATCTGTGTCTCTGTCTTTTCTATCTCTTCTTAAGTATCAGCATCCGAAAGACATCATCACAGTGGTAATTGTCATATTTGCGAAAGCGTTATGTCTATGGATGTTATCTCATCGTACTTTTCAACTCTAACAGCAAGACAACTCGAGCAGTTAGAACTCTTAGAAGCTCTCTATAAATCATGGAATGCAAAGATCAATGTCATCTCAAGAAAAGATATCGATCAGTTGTATGAGCGCCATGTCTTACACTCGCTGACGATAGCTAAATGGATACAATTCAAGCCGGGCACAAAAATACTAGATGTAGGTTGTGGTGGGGGTTTCCCTGGGATACCGTTGGCTATCATGTTTCCTAATGTAGAATTTCATCTTGTCGATAGCGTCAAAAAGAAGCTCACTGTTGTAAATGATATAAGCCATCACCTACAACTAAATAATATACGTACCAGTCATAGCAGGATGGAAGACCTGAAGGATCAGGCAGATTTTATAGTTAACAGAGCAGTGGCAAGTTTATCCAAGCTGCTAAGCTGGTCGCACAAGTTGATATCAGACCGACAGATCAATACTGTACCTAATGGCTTAATCTCTCTTAAAGGTGGAGATCTCCAGGAAGAGATAGCGGAGATAAAATCACAATATAATTATGTCGAGAAAATACCGGTGAGCAATTATTTTAAGGAAGATTTTTTTGAAGAAAAGTACTTAATCTATGTACAGAAGTAGTCGCTATGGGTGGGGACAACTATCTTCATTCTGACAACGGTATATGAACATACGAGATACACTATCAGAGGAAATCTTCAGTTGGACTTCGGCGACGAATGAAGTCTACTTATCTATTACTTGGGGAGGCATCCTCGGTGTGTTGTTTTCATTTTTGATAGTTGTCGCTATTACTAGATTATGTCTCGTAGGACTGCAGACCTATAATAACAGACATAAAATCGAACCTAAGACTATCGCATCCGTCAAGAAGATGCTCTATACAGGTATGATACTACTGGGGATCTTGCTCTGTATACTCAGTCTTGATTTTAATCCAGGTTGGAGATTTAGTGATGTAGTTGCTGTCACACTCAGAGACGGCCTCATACTTGGTTTGACTTTTGTGGCAGCACGTATCGCCGATAAAATCATTTCTTCTAGGCTCCTTGAGGAATTTGATTCACAGACGGATAGTGATATCTATAGGGCCCAATACGGCAAAAAGAGTGAATCCAATATAACAAAGGTCGTCAGGTCTGCCATGCTCATAGTTGTAGGTATAGTCATAACTCGTGTCCTCAATCTGCAGCCTCTACAGATCAATGATAAGTTCTCGATATCGCTTGCTCAAGTTTTGACGGTCATCCTAATCGTGATGATCATAAGACTGCTGCTATGGATCGTCATCAATATCATCTTGTATGGATGGTACAAAGCAAAACAGATAGACCTCGGAAAGCAGTATGCTTATAATCAGCTCCTATCGTATATCATCTATTTTATCGCTATCATCTTTACCCTGCAGTATCTGCAGATCGATCTGACGCTATTCTTAGCGGGTGCTGCGGCGTTGCTCGTAGGTATCGGTATAGCGCTACAGCAAGTGTTCAGTGATTTCTTTAGTGGGTTAGTTATCTTATTTGAGCGAAGTGTAGAAGTTGGAGACTTTCTAGATATCGGCCCTGAGCGCGGTGTAGTTAAGAAGATAGGTCTACGTGCATCAGTCCTCGAAACACCTCAGAGAAAAGATGTTATTGTCCCCAACTCTCAGTTAGTTAATAATCGAGTAGCGAACTGGTCAAGCACGCGTGCAATGACAAGATTTGATGTAGAGGTAGGAGTTGCCTATGGATCAGATACAACTCAAGTGAAAAGCTTACTGATAGATGCCGCAGCGCGGAATAAAAATATATTGGCGTATCCAAAGCCAACTGTAAGGCTTATCAACTTTGGTGATAACTCTTTAGACTTTCATTTGTTATTCTATTCTGATCATCTTCAGTATATCGAGGATGTGAAGAGTGATCTGAGGTTTGAGATAGATAGATTATTTAATGAACATGGTATAAGTATACCATTCCCTCAAAGAAGAATTCATATTCAAAAACCACCAGATCTCTCGGAGTAGTACATTTTTTGATTATTTGATTGATCTTTGTGATCAAGGAGTTTTAATAGAGTATAAAAGATAAAATCATGGAAACGCAAACTCAAAGTCCAGTAATGTTATACACAGAGCAGACACCAAATCCGGAGTCGCTAAAGTTTGTAACTAATAAGATACTATATAGAGGTACTGCTGACTTCAGAGAAGCAGATCTTGCTGAAAAGTGGTCTCCGCTTGGCAAGAGCCTATTTGAGTTTCCCTATGTAAAGGGCATATATATCTGTAACAATTTTGTCACAGTCACCAAAGAGTTCAACTATTCTTGGGAAGACATCATGCTGAAGCTCAAGGAATTCATTAAAAACTATGTGACCGAGCAAAAGGAGATCGTCTCTGATGGTTTTGATCAAGCCATGAAAGAAAAAGAGGCTGAAGCTGGAGTTGGATATCAATACACTGGTGAAGAAGCAGAGCTCGTTAAGAAGATCAAAGAACTTATCGATACCTATGTAAAGCCAGCAGTAGAGATGGATGGAGGAAATATCGAGTTCAAGTCTTTCAATAATGGCGTCGTTACAGTCATCTTACAAGGATCATGCAGTGGATGTCCATCTTCGACAGTCACGCTTAAGTCAGGTATCGAGGGTATGCTTAAGCGGATGGTACCAGAAGTTACTGAGGTTGTCTCAGAGATGGGGTAATCTTAAGAGTCTCATAACAGCGAGTCACCATTGCAAGGCGTTCTGATATAGTTCTGTAGGAAAAACTATTGATCTATATTTGCCGCTCATTATGAATTTGCTTCACACATCCATGAGATATAACCTCATCGCTGCTTTCGTCATCTTTAGTCTAGGTATCCAAGCACAAGGATATAATGTTGGTATCCGTGCAGGATTGGGTCAGAGTAGGTTCCTTGGCCCCACTGAACCTGGCGAAACATTTAGCTTATCTGGCGGATTTCACTTCGGTGTATCGTTCCAGTGGAATTTTAATGATCTCATCGGTATAAGGTCTGAGATACTTTATAACCAAACAGGATCTAACTATGATCTCAATACCAATCAAGGATTCTATGTGTTCGAACCAGAAGACGGCATAGGAACCATCATCATCAGAGATCAGTCGAGGATTACCTTAGATCACAGCAATGCATATATCCAATTTCCCCAGACGTTACATGTGAAACTGGGACGAAAATTTGAAGTTTTAGCAGGTGGGTATATCAGCTTCTTGATCAGTCCTATAGCAACAGGCAACATCCTTTTTGGAGGAGATGCAGGAGAACAAGAACATAGTTTTAGGCAAGGCTTAAACTTCGAATATTTTAACGATGATGCAGACCAGCAGTTTGATTTCTTTTCATCTACCGGGACACCTATTCTAATTAGAGCCGACGGGCGCAATGTGACCCTCAGGGGTATAGAAAACTCCTTTGATTTTAATAATTTCAATATAGACGACAGTCGATTTTTAAGTGTTGATTATGGCCTAATAGTTGGCGGTGTATACTATCTGAATCGTGGATTGTTTTTGATGGGTAGAGCCGAGTGGGGAGTCAGAGATATCACTAGAAATATTGCAGACTACTCTTTCGTACAAGTCAATGACAATGGTCTACCAGTCTTCACGAATGATGTAGATAAGAACTTTGGATTGTTCTTGTCGATAGGATTCATATTCTAACTTAGCTATACATACTCATTAATACGTCTAGGGACTTGAGCTCTCCAAAGTCATCTATGTGATAAGTATAGTAGTCTATCAGACTTTGGATGACCTTTTTTCGGCCAGATCTATTCACTGTTGGTTCTTGCGTATTAGATATGTATAGGTGAATATGGTCACTCAACTCTTCATCTAATACTAATCTATGATCACCTTCGTGCTGGACAAAAGAACCTACACGAAGGTCAAAGTAGAGCTGCTCATCATGTGACCTTGGTTGCATCTCAAAGCCCAGGTGCTTCGCAAGGCCGATCAAAAAAATAATATGAAAATGCACCAATCCTTCTGACACATTGTCAAGGTGTATAAGTCCCTTTACTATATAATTATATACACCTTTAGAGTCGTCGCTTGCCTTTACAGCTTTGCGACAAACTTCCACTAAGAATAGTGCTATAGTAGACTTGCTTACATCAAAAGGTATATCCTTGTAGATATAGTTATAGCTAATCTCTTTTACCCGTGAGAGTTTTCCTCCATCCTTGCTGTATACTTCGGCCTTGACAAGATTGACAGGTCTGACTAGCGCTGACTTATCTCTTTTTCCTTTCTTTCGGATGCCTCCAACTATGTAAGATCTGATACCATCATCAGGACAGAGGAGGTCTAGTATCAGACTAGATTCTCCATATTTGACTATACGTGTGATGACACCTTCTACCGTCTCTAGCATGATAATGAACTACCACTCCCACCCTTCTATCGGAGTCTGTGGATATTGTTTTTTTGTTTTTAGTCGATGGATTTGTCTCGCAAGGATAAGTTCTGATATTGCCTTGATTTTATCTATTTTATTATCCTTCATCACTTGACGTAAATGTATCTCAGATATATCAAGGCGATATAGGTAACTAAATAAAAGCTGATCATCAGTCTCTAATAGTTCTGTGACTCTTTGTTCGATCATCTCCATAAGAGACACATAATCATCAGTAGTCTGATCAGACGCGAGGTCGATATCCTGATGAATTAACTGTTGAGCTTCTGATAAAAATCCAAGCATGGATTCTAAGATAATCTATCCTTATATCTTATGATTTATAATTCTCTCCTGTCAGACAGTAGTTGCGTAAGTCGATCTGCGATCAGGCGATCGTTACGCATGCGTTGTATTTTACTTTGAGCCGTAAAACTGCCAAATTTCATGAAGTAGTGATTTAAAGTTCCTTGTGGGAGCATATGTATCCGAAGGTTTTCAAGCGCTATGTCTCCTGCGCGCTTTTGATTATAATTTGGATTGGCCTTCCTCAAGGCGTGGTCTAAGTCTTGCGCGTACTCCTCTATTCCTTGGGGGGGCTTTTGCCACTCGATGAACCAGTCATGTCTTCCTTTTGTATTCAGAGATAGGTAATATGGTGCCACATGAAACTGTGATATTGTCGCTTGGTGCGACGCATTGGTCACGGAGAGAGCTTCTTGTGCTTGGGAAAGAAGCAGGTCCTCTCCGAACGCATTGATGTAGGTCTCTATCCTACTGATCACTTTTATGCGATAGGGATATTTGGTTACGAAGGTGATGATATCACCTTGGACATATCTCACCAGTCCGGAAAGCGTAGTGATAACCATCACATAATTCGCTCCAAGCTCAACTTCTTTGATATTTAGGAATTGCATGTTGCCGGCTCTATATGCGGACTCCTCTATAAACTCATAATATATGCCTGATGCTAGCATCAGTAGCATACCCTCTGAATGAGGTTGATCTTGGTAGGCAAAAAATCCTTCTGAAGCATTGTAAACTTCTATATATCTAAGGTTGGTCCCTGTGGTGATTTCATCCATCTGAGACCGATAAGGAGCAAAATCTACTCCTCCGTGTATGTATGCCTTTAAATTTGGCCAGAGTGTGCTGAGGTTATTCTTCTGAGATATTGATAAGACTCTACGTAGTGTGCTAAGCACCCATGTAGGCGACCCAGCAAGCAAGGCAATGTTCTTTTCTTTTGCGGCCTTTGAAGCGGTAGTTTCGAGTTTCGTCTGCCAATCGTGATGGATGGCTTCAGATATACTTGGTACATACCAAGGTCTAAAGAAAGAAGGTATGCGTGAGATCATGATACCAGATACGTCACCTATCGTATAACGGTTGTTAGATTCATAAAGAGAACCTCCGATAAGCAGATTTTTTTGGGTGAATACGGACATCTCATTATCATGTCTATATAAGGTGTGTAGCTGATACCACGAACCTCTCAGGTGATTGCACTTTACGAACTCTTCTGGTGTGGGGATCAATTTTTTTGTGCCAGAGGTTGTCCCAGAAGACTGGGCATAGTATCGACATATGATGCTGTCATCAGACATTAGTTCTTCCACCATCACAGCATACTCGTCATAGCTACTCAGGTTTCTATTATTGAGATACTCCTGGATTGAAAGATCTTTCAAACCAGGGTGCATTTTTCTGACGATGTTAGATCTAGAGATAATCTGAAGTTGATGCTGTTGTACTTGGTCTGGATACTGAGTGATATCTGATAATTCGCGATCCCATTTATTGATGTATCTGCGCACCAAAGAATTCATCAAAGACATAGATAGTGAGCTTTCTAACTATTGAAGTTTACCGATACAGTATATAGCCGGCCGCTTGCCGATGGATATCTGCTTTACTTTGCTAGGCTTTGTGATAATGTGTTCTTCATTTACGGAAGTGAGATCGATGCTTATGGAGATTGTAAGATTAGCATCGATAGTTGCTCCAAGTTTCTCTATCATTTTATCATTACGATAAGGTGTCTCGATAAATATCTGAGTGGCTCCAGAAAGTGCTAGAGAAGATATCTGAGAAAGTTTATGACTCAGCGCAGGCTCCTTAATCGGCAGATAGCCATGAAAAGCAAACTCTTGTCCATTCATACTAGATGCCATGAGAGCAAGCATGATGGATGAGGGGCCCGAAAGAGGATAGATTTTATAATTTGACTTACGTGCCATATGAACTATCATCGCTCCAGGATCAGCTATGCATGGAGTACCCGCCTCACTTATTAGGCCGATATCAGTCCTCTGTTCTAAGAGCTTATAGATCATCGCTTGACTAACTAACATGTCATGCTTATCTAGTTCAAAGAAAGATGCTTCATCTATAGGATAATCAGGAAGTATGGCTCTGATGAACCTTCTTGCCGTACGGGTCCTTTCTACAACGAAAATCCTAAGTTTCTCGATGCGCGATCTAACTACTCCAGGTATATGATCTATGCCTTCAGGAGAAAGTAAAGATGGTAGTATATAAAGCCCAGCCACCGCGTTACCTATCTAGCTTTCTTGTAAGTGCAACCCCGCCTGCTAAAGCAGCAACTCTTTGTCCAATTACATCCATAGTTGAGTTTATAATACGTGTGTATATGTCACCCTCCACAACTAGATCAAACAAGTTCACAGACTTTGTAGCCAGTTCGGTTGTATCTCCTCCATGGATAGATATGGTTTCTTTTTTCATAGTACAGTAGTGGTACAACAAAGAGAATCAGTCCACCAAAGCTAAGAATTCAGACTCAGTAAGGATCTGAACTGTACCAATGGCTTCTGCTTTTTTCAATTTCGAGCCGGCGTTTTCACCTACCACTAGTATATCAAGCTTAGAACTGACACCACTTGTATTTTTAGCCCCCAGGCTCTCAGCTAGTTTCTTTGCTTCATTTCTCGTCATCTCTTTCAAGGATCCCGTGAAGAGGATCGTCTTATCACGAAGAGGTGCATCGTCAGCCACAATCACAGGCTTGTCTTCCTCTGTCTGATATACATTCACCCCAAAGCTTTCTAGTTTGTGAAGGAGAGAGATATTCTCCTCTCGACTATAAAAGTCTATGACATTGTTAGCTACTACGGGGCCTATATCCTTTATCGCGGTATAATCTTCTAAAGTCCATGATTTAAGATCATATACAGAAGTGATATATGAGGAAAGAATCTTCGATGCTTTTTTCCCAAGATGATGTATGCTGAGACTATAGAGGAGGCGTGACAAAGGATTCTTCTTGGCTTGGTTAATGGCAAGTTCTAACTTGTCAGCGGACTTAGATCCAAAACCTTCTAAGTCGGCTATCTGAGAGTAGTCTAGATTATATATGTCAGCTATATCTTTTATCCAACCAAGTTCAAAAAATCGTTCGACATAAGACTTCCCAAATCCATCTATGTCCATGGCATCTTTGGATACATGGAAGATGATTCTCTGTACTGTTTGATTACCACAGGTACAACTTGGACATCTCCATGCTGCTTCTCCTTCTGCTTGAGATAAGGCAATTTTTTGTTCTTCATCAAAAGGACAGATAGTTGGAAACTCTATAACTGTCTCCGCCCCAGTCCGCAGATCTGGAAGAGATTTTACTATATATGGTATCACGTCCCCGGCTCTCTCGATGATAATGCGGTCTCCTAAGCGCAAGTCTTTTGAAGAGATGAACTCTGCATTATGAAGTGATATAGAAGAAACGGTTACTCCTGCAAGCTTTGTTGGTGTAACCTTAGCCACAGGGGTAATAGAGCCAATCTTTCCTACCTGATACTCTACTTGTTCTAATGTAGTGGTGGCTTGTTTGGCTTTAAATTTATAGGCGATCGCCCATTTGGGGTGATGCTGGGTGTATCCACATTTTTCTTGTATCTCTCTTGAGTTTACTTTCACTACCATGCCATCTATCTCGTAAGGATATTTCTCGCGCTTTTCTTCCCATGACTTTACCTTAGTGATGACTTCATCAATGTTCTGACAAAGGAGTTCTGCTGGATCTTCTAATTTAAATCCCAGCTCGTCCAGTAGTTCTATCTGTTGTTGATGCGTATTGATTTTTTCAAGGCAGTCCTTACCATCTTTATCTACTCCATAACCAAGCTGATACAGGAAGACTTCTATTCCCCTATCTCTAGTATCTGTGGGCTTCTTCATGCGCAGACCTCCTGCTGCTGAATTTCGAGGGTTAGCAAAAAGAGAAAGTCCTTTTGATTTTCTCTCTTCATTGAGTTTGTCAAAAGTGGTTTTTCGGATGACTGCTTCTCCTCTCAGTTCAGCTCTAAATATGCCTGCTTTAGAAAAAGCAACTTTTAAAGGTACTGATGATAGGGTCTTAATATTGAGGCTGATATCTTCCCCTTTTACACCATTGCCTCTAGTCGCTGCTCTCAGATATTTGTCATCTTCATACACTATAGCTACACTTCCCCCATCAAACTTCGGCTCCAGGCAGTAGGATACTTTATCACTAGTGGTTAGTCCTGCAAGTTTCTTAATCTGTTCATCGAACTTCCTAAGATCATCCGCACTATACGAATTGTCAAGTGACAACATAGGAGTTAGATGCTCTACCGATTCAAAATTTTCTGTAAGATCACTAGTCACTCGTTGTGTTGGACTGTCTGATGTGATAAGTCCGGGATTTTGTTCTTCTATATTTTGAAGTTGCTTAAAGAGTAAATCGTAATCTGTATCAGAA
>CAYYBR010000102.1:0-14152 GCA_964470035.1 uncultured Saprospiraceae bacterium | reverse complement strand
TCGTCTAAAACCACACCACTGATGGTACCTTGACCTTGAAGAGAAAATGCAGTGACAAAACATAGGCATACAATTCCTATGCGAATCACGTGATTAAGATATTTCATACAAGTTATTTGTTAGTGAATAGCCGATGATTTCTTAATCATCAACGGTTAAATGTATGTTTTTCAAGGCATTAGCAAAAATCTTCTTTGGATAAAATTGAACACAGAGTTTAATTGTTGGCACTTAACCGTATATCCTTCTGCAAGATCCTGTGGTTTTCATTTACAAAAGTGGCGAAGAACGGCTGTATTCATGGGTTTTTCTTTCATTTTACTCCTGATCACTATTTTATCGGTGAAATCCATACTTTGGCAAAAAGCTAAATGCTATTACCGTATCTTGATGGTATATATGCTGATTACGATAACCTCGATGTGATATATATATGAATGTCACCCTTGACATCATAGTTTGCACGTATCAGAGGGAGAGTATTCTTGAAGAGTGTATCCACAAGTTGCTCAATCAAGTGAGTGATGACCGTCTGATCACTTACAGGATAGTAGTTGTAAACAATGCTCCCGAGTCATTGTCTCCATCGATAACCCGATATTCGAGTGAAGACCGAGTTGATATTATCCATGAGACACAACCAGGGCTGAGCATCGCTCGTAATGCGGGTATCGCTTTCGCAAATGGAGATTGGATAGCCTTCTTAGATGATGATGCACTTGTCCCCTTAGACTATGTTCAAAAGATTGGTACTATAATCAATGAAGAGTCTTGGCATTGCTTTGGTGGTCATATTACCTCTTGGTGGAAGTATGGCCGACCTCTCTGGTTGGCTGAAGATTTTGGATCTAAACCCTTAATATCCTCTCAAAGAATAACACTTTCTGACCATTACAATTGGGGTAGCAATATCATCATCAAAAAAGCGTGCCTAGAAAATATCGGGCTCTTCCCTACCGATATTGGTATGAAAGGAAAAGAACTAGGTTACGCGGCTGAAAATATCGTGCAAGATCGCATGAGAGAAAAAGGATATATCATAGGTTATGATCCTAACCTTAGCATCGAACATCTTGTCCTCCCTCAAAAGCTCAAGTTGCGTTGGCACATATCTTCTGCCTTTGCTACGGGACGAGATGGTAGGAAAGTATATCCAGATCAATATAGTTTCATTGGCTTTCTTACATCTATTAAAAATTGTGTCTCCAGGCCTATTAAAGCTATAGGTCTCTGGGTTGCTCAACCAAAGACACATCCAAAGGCTATCGCACTTAAAGTAATCCAACCATATGCACTGTTAGCAGGAAAAATAGCATCTCTTACTCGGTAGTAGCTGACAATTATCCTCAACAATAGACGCGGGTTAATCATTATTCTTACATACTCAATCAACAGATATGAAATCCATAGTTGTCAAAAATCCGGGAGGTCTAGATAATCTACAAACCTTAGAAAAAGATAATGCTACGCCTCGTGCGGGAGAGGTAGCTGTAAGATGGCATGCTACTTCTTTAAACTATCATGACTACCTGGTGGCAGTAGGTGCTATACCTGTGATGAATAACCGCATACCGATGTCCGATGGTGCTGGCGAGGTGATCGCTATAGGAGATGGTGTGATGGATTGGTCTGTAGGAGATAAGGTGATGTCCATGTTTTTCCCTGGATGGGTAGATGGCGCTCCACAGTTAAGAAAGATAGCCGGAGTAAGTGGTGAGACCATAGATGGATACATGACAGAAGTCTCTTGCCTTGCTGCTCAGAGTCTAACTCGCATACCTGATGGTTATAGTTATGCCGAAGCTGCCACCCTACCCTGTGCAGGACTTACAGCGTGGAATGCGCTGATGCATACAGGCGGATTGTACGCAGGACAGAGCGTGTGTATACAAGGCACTGGAGGTATGTCTATGCTTGCCTTGTCATTTGCCAAAGCTGCAGGTGCCAGAGTATATGCGACGACGTCATCACCAGATAAGGCAGAATATTTGATGAGTCTCGGCTGCGAAGCGGTCTTCAACTATAAGGAAGACGAACGATGGGGTAAGAGCATCTTTAAAGCAGCGGATGGTGGCGTAGATCTCGTACTTGATGTAGGAGGTGGCTCAACGATGAAGCAATCGATAGAGGCTGCAAAGATCGGTGGAAACATCATCGCCATCGGCATACTTGGCAATGGTCGCAAAGGTGAGATTACCTTCCCTAAGATGTTTTTCAAATTTCTAAATATGCGAGGCATAGCTGTGGGCAGTCGAGAAATGCAAGAAGCCATGGTCTCAGCCATCGATACCAGTAAGATCAAACCCCGACTTGATAAGAGCTTTGCTTTTGATCAGTTAGCAGATGCCTTCAGATATCAAGAGTCTGGTCAGCACATCGGTAAGATTGTGTTGGAGTGGTAGAGGATTTTATTTCTCCGTGACCATGTGTCTGGTTTTTTGGTTTACTCTCAAAGTGAACATAAAATGCAAATTTTGACTCTACACTTGTAGAGTAATAAATTTTACTCTATGTTTGTAGAGCAATGACACAACTATCAAAAGCGGAAGAGGAACTCATGATCCATATATGGACATTAGAGAAAGCCTTTACAAGAGACATTATCAACTTATATGATAATCCAAAACCCGCAGTAACAACAATAGTTACTTTACTCAAGCGCATCAGAGAAAAGGGGTTTATTGATTTTAACAAAGTAGGAAAAGCGAGAGAGTACTTTCCATTGATTCAAAAAAGCGACTACTGCAAAGTCAATTTTGATGGAATGGTCAGCAACCTTTTTAACAACTCTAGCCTACAACTCGCTTCATTTTTTACAAGAACTTCTAATCTTTCCAAGAAGGAGTTAAAGGAACTCAGAGATTTGATCGACCAACAAATCAAAAAGAAATGATGACGATCGCTTACATATTGAAAGTGATGCTTTGTCTAACGATTGTGTTGAGTTTTTATCACATCATTCTTGAGAAAGAAAAGATCTTAAAGTTCAACAGGTTCTATTTAATAACAGGTCTAATCATCTCGCATGTTATTCCATTTGTAAGCATTCCATATGGCGTTATAAAATCGTCCTTATTGAATTCTTATGTTCCATCCATTTCTGCGACAACTCTGGTTGAATTTGATGTAGAAACAATCGCGGCATCATCGCCATACTTGACCTGGTTCCACTTAGGTCTTGGGATATATCTCATTATAGCCAGTATGTTCTTCATTCGGCTCATAAGAAATATTAGTCAGTTTCGAACTAAAAGAAAAATATTTCCTAAAACTAATTTTGAGGAGATACCTGTAGTGTTAACTAACTTGAGAGAAGCTCCGCATTCTTTCTTACAACACATATATACCAACCGAATAGAATACGAATCAGGTGCTATAGAGCAATCAGTCTTGCTCCATGAAGCCACACATGTACGACAATTACATTCTTTAGATATTATCCTGATCAACTTACTTCAGGCTATTGGCTGGATAAACCCTTTGTATTATATTTTTAGACGTTTGATCCAAACCAATCACGAATATCTGGCTGACGAATACGTCACAATGAGATCAAATAACATTCAGGCCTACCAGACACTACTTCTTGATACTATAGAGGTACAAAAGCAGAATCCGTTAGCTAGCAATCTTAATTTTCTAATTACAAAAAAACGATTACAAATGATGACAAAAAAGACATCTCGACACAAAGCCTTGGCTCTACGTATAGGAAGTATGATTGTCTTATGCGGCATGATTTTTCTGTATGGAGAGGTAACTGCACAGGTTAATTCTACCAATCAGGATAAAAGTCAGTTGGGAACTAAAAGTAGCAGTATTGATAAATCAATCGACCAGCTTATCGACAAAATCAATGTCTCACATCCAAATTTTAACTCTAATTTTCCTGAAGACTATCCAAGGTTAACAAAAGATGAGTATTTTGAAAATTCCACAATCGTATACATTGATGAAAATGCAAAAGAAATACATCGCAAGAAATACATACATCTAAGCACAAAACAAAGACGTGCAATTCCTACTCCTCCTCCACCTCCTCCACCTTTGGAATCCAATGATGAGGTTATTTTAAAAGCAGAACCAGAAGGCACTCTTGTTTATTTCACCTTAAAAGGTACTATAGAGATCGATGGTATAGTGCGTCCGGCAGGCACTCTAAGAATTGTGAGGCCTGGGTGGAATCCTAAAATACGTGTACACGACGAGCAATGAAAAATTAAATACGATGGAATTATAAAAAGGCTTCCTTGAATAAGGAAGCCTTTTTATATTCTATATAGATATGAATCAACGCAATCACTTTGCTATAGTTCATAAAGAAACCCACTAACTCTTAGACACCCTGATAGGCACTGCGATTCCTTCTACCAACTCTATTCGCTCTCCTTCAATACCTTCATCTACGCTTATTGCGTCGGCAAGTACTTCAGACTTAATGAAGTCTCCATACTCTTTAACCGCTTGCTGCACTAAGGGATGTAAACCTATTCTCACAATAATCCGATCCATAACATTTAGACCCATCTGCTTACGCAAGTTTTGGATACATCTTACAATCTCCTTAGCTATTCCCTCACTTCGAAGTTCTTCCGTAATAGTGATATCTAAAGCCACAGTAATGCTTCCGTTAGAAGCAACCTGCCACCCTGGGATCTCATCAGCAGTGATCTCGATATCTTCTAGTGTCAGATCAAATGTTTGATCTTCAACTGTCAAACTAAATGTGCCCGTCTTTTCTATCTCAGCTATCTGCTCTTGTGGAAATCCAGCTATCTGTCCTGCTGCACCTTTCATGTGCTTGCCTAACTTCTTACCTAGTGTCTTGAAGTTGGCTTTGCATCTTTTGTTGATGACTCCAGTTGTATCAGTTATGTAGTCGATCTCTTTGACGTTAACTTCAGAGAGGATCAGTGACTCTACAAGCTTTACTTGCTCTTCAAACTTATCATCAAGGATCGGAAGCAGGATCTTCTGCAGTGGTTGTCTAACTCTGTGGTTTTCTTTCTTACGAAGAGAAAGCACGAGCGATGAGATTCGCTGGGCATATGACATTCGCTCCTCTAATGGAAGATCGATCGCTTTGTCATTAGCAACTGGCATCAGAGATAGGTGCACACTATCATGATCTTCTCTACCAGTGACAGCATTCAGATTACGATATAGCCAATCTGCAAAGAAAGGTGCTATGGGTGCCATCAACTTAGCGATCGTCTCCATGCACTCGTAAAGTGTCTGATAAGCTGAGATTTTATCTGCCTTATACTCACCTTTCCAAAAGCGTCTTCTACAGAGTCTTACGTACCAGTTACTCAGATGGTCTTCTACAAAAGCTTGTACAGCACGACCTGCACCAGTCGGATCATAGTCAGCATAGTACTCATCTACTTTCTTTATCAAACTATTGAGTAAAGAGATGATCCATCTATCTATCTCGGGTCTCTTCTTGAGTGGCACATAGTTCTGCTCAAATGCAAATCCATCAATATTAGCGTAGAGTGCAAAAAAGGAGTAGGTGTTATAGAGAGTGCCAAAGAATTTTCTTCTCACTTCTTCGACACCTGCTATATCAAACTTGAGATTGTCCCATGGTTGGGCATTGGTCATCATGTACCAGCGCGGTGCATCTGCTCCATACTTTTCAAGTGTAGCAAATGGATCAACGACATTACCCAGACGCTTGGACATCTTCACTCCATCTTTATCCAAGACGAGTCCGGTACTCACGACATTTTTAAAGGCTACGCTATCTTCCGTTAATGCACCTATAGCATGTAGCGAATAAAACCATCCGCGAGTTTGATCTACGCCTTCTGAGATAAAGTCTGCGGGGAAGTTATTTTTGAAGATCTCTTCTCTTTCCATCGGATAGTGCCACTGGGCATAAGGCATAGCACCTGAGTCAAACCAAACATCGATGAGATCTGGCTCACGTCTCATCTCTTCTCCATCATCAGAGACTAGCACGATCTTATCTATATATGGCTTGTGAAGATCCGGTGGCATAGCTTGCGAGAGGCCCAACTTATCATTGGCCTTATCTATCTCTTCTTGTAACTCGGTTATACTACCGATACACTTCTCGCTAGTTCCATCCGCTGTCTTCCAGATAGGAAGTGGTGTACCCCAAAATCTACTCCTCGAGAGATTCCAATCTTGGAGATTCTCTAACCAGTTACCAAAGCGCTTTTCTCCTGTATGTGATGGCTTCCAGTTGATGGTATTATTTAACTCTACCATTCGCTCTCTTAGGTCAGAAGCCTTGATGAACCAGCTATCAAGTGGGTAGTATAGTATCGGCTTATCTGTCCTCCAGCAGTGGGGATAGTTGTGCTTGTATTTATTTACGTTGAAGGCGCGATTTTCTTCTTTGAGTTTGATGCATATATCGATATTCACATCGCGATAATTCTCTTCGTCTTTGTAGTCCTTCACATAACGTCCTGCGAAGTCGGTTACTTCATCTACAAACTTTCCTTGCTTATCAACTAGGGTGAGCGAACCCATGGCATTTTGTTTTCCTACACGCATATCATCTGCACCAAAGGATGGTGCTATGTGTACGATACCTGTACCATCAGAAGTAGAGACAAAGTCCCCGATGAGCACTTTAAATGCATCTCCATTATCGGGTTGCACATAAGGCAGCAACTGCTCATAACGAAGACCTTCAAGATCTGCCCCACTGTACTGCCCTAATATCTTATAAGGGATGATCTTGTCTCCTTCGCTAAAGTCCTCTAGTATCGCTTCGGCTTGTTCTGGCTTAAACCATTTGGACAGCAGATCTTCTGCTAGGATAATATTGATAGGGAGTTTTGTATAAGGATTGTAGGTAGCGACTTTTACATAGGTGATTTTCTTGCCTACTGCGAGTGCTACATTAGACGGAAGTGTCCATGGTGTTGTAGTCCAGGCGATGATAAAGAGATCTCCAGGGCCATTGCCTTCAAAAACATTTGCGGAAGCGGCATCTTTAATCAGCTTAAACTGAGCAACAGCGGAAGTATCCGATACATCCTGGTAAGCGCCGGGCATGTTGAGCTCATGAGAACTCAGTCCTGTACCCGCAGCAGGAGAATAAGGTTGTACGGTATATCCTTTGTACAATAAGCCTTTATCATAGATCTTCTTGAGCAAATGCCAGACAGACTCGATATAGTCATTTTCAAAAGTGATATAGGGGTCATCAAGGTCTGCCCAGTAGCCCATCTTACGAGTCAGATCATCCCACAACTCTTTGAAGCGCATGACAGCAGCTCGGCACTCCTTGTTATAATCTTCGACACTGATCTTAGTGCCTATGTCATCTTTGGTGATACCTAACTCCTTTTCTACTTTCAACTCTACAGGAAGGCCATGGGTATCCCAGCCACCTTTGCGCTCGACGCGCTCGCCTTTCATCGTATGATATCTACAGAAGAGGTCTTTCACTGTTCGTGCCATGACATGGTGGATGCCTGGCTTGCCATTAGCAGATGGAGGGCCTTCATAGAAGACGAAGGGATTATCTTCTGATCGCTCAGAGATACTTTTCTCAAATATTTTCTGCTCTTGCCAAAATGAAAGGATCTCCGCATCTATAGATGGGAGATCCAGTTTTTCGTATACCTTGTATTGGGACATGATGGACCTTGTTAGGTCGCAAATATCCGAAAAGCGCTACAGGTGTGCAATGAAGATATCTAGAGTTGATTTATTATTGATTACCTGCGATGGTAGATCCGGTATGTTGCTCACCAAGGGGTTCATCTGACCAGATGTTGATGATTTTTACACCTTCTTCTAGTTCTTCTATCAGCACATCTGCCGTCATATCCTTAAGGTTGATGCCTGCAGGGTGTTGAAGATATTCTCCATTGTAAGTGTAGGTTAATCCAGTTACTGATCGACCGATCACCTGGTCTGCCCTTATTTGCTGATAAAGCATTCTAGATTCCGAGTACTTATTAGAAATGTTAGTCAGATCTTCTAACACCGTTGTATGTCTGTATTGCTTGCCCGACTTGCCATATGATTTATGTATAACTGGTTTGTTTTTTCGGCTATCGATATTTACGACAAGAGGAAGGATACTTTCTTTCATATAGTCTACGTCCGCCATAACATGACCATACTTGTTGTCACCTAAGGGATAGACTAAGAAAATTTGATGCTTATTAAGATCATTATACTTAAAATGAAACGACGCAACATTCTTGCTGATTTTATTGGTTAGGGTAAATGCAAATTCCTCTAGTTCTAATTTACTTTTCCATAGTTCTTTTTCGACATTCAGGATCAATCCATAGTCTTCAAGGCTCTTCTTCATATCGCCGATGTATACGGGCGTACTTGATGAAGAAATGAGGATGACTGCTTGTTTGTCAGATTGTGCGATGAGTAGGTGCATACCTAACACCATCACGAGGGAGGTCATAATGTATCTCATTGGGTTGGTTCTTTACTTGAACCTTTTACTCCCAAAATCGAGCCAAACATTATAACGAACTATAATATGATAAAACCCCTACGATCTAAATAATAACTAGGGCGTTTCTCTAACTAATCGTACTTCCTGATGAGACGGTTTTGTCAGGAGCAACAAAACTCAATGTGCCATCGGCATCTTCGGCCATTAAAATCATTCCTTCTGACATGATTCCGCGAAGCTTTCTCGGAGCAAGGTTAGCAAGCAAAGTAACTTGCAGTCCGATGATATCTTCAGGTTGATAGTGCTCGGCTATACCTGATACTACTGTGCGTTCTTCACCTGCTACATCGAGTTGTAGTTTGAGCAGCTTATCTGTTTTTGGGACAGCCTCTGCATGCTTGATAGTAGCAACTCGAATGTCTAATTTAGTAAAATCATTGAAATTGATAGTTGGCTTACCCGATGGTTTTTCGTCTTGTCCAGAATTAACAACTCCTGTAGCCGCTACAACTGGAGCAGCAGCACTGATAAGTTTTGACTTTTGTTTCTCTATAATTTCATCTTCCACTTTCGTAAATAAGTGCGATGCTTCACTAATCTTATGACCTTCTTTCACAATCAACTCTCCTTCTGCAAGAGATTGAAGCATTAGATTAAGTTCTTCTTTCCCAGATAAGGCATTTAGGCCGAGCAGGTTTCTTAATCTCTCACTAGCGCTCGGCATAAAAGGATAGACTACCACGCTCAATGCTCCCACTACTTGGATGGCGAGATTCATCACAACCTTCACTGCTTCTGGGTCTTCTTTTATTTGCTTCCATGGTTCATTAAACTGTAGCAATTGATTACCCTGACTACTGATTTTCATGATTTGAGTGAGTGCTGCACGGAACTCAAAGTTGCGTATGTATTCAGCTACCTCTTGGAGGTCGTCGTGTAGCTGTAGCATCTCAGTCTCATGAAAGCCATCATAGTCCTCTGTAGAAGCACTGACGAAGACTTCGTCTGGATTGAAAGTGGGTATGATGCCTTCATAGTACTTGTTAGTCAGGACGATCACACGATTCACAAAATTGGCTAGGTTGTTAACCAGCTCATTATTGACACTCTCTTGATAACCTGTCCATGTGAATTCGCTATCGCGCTGCTCAGGCATATTCTTGATCATATGATATCTGAGCTCATCTATGCGGTCGGGCATCTCATCGACAAACTCATTTACCCAGACAGCCCAGTTACGGGAGGTTGAGATTTTGTTTCCTTCGAGATTGACGAATTGATTAGCAGGTACATTTTGAGGAAGGATATAGTCTCCATGGGCTTTTAGGATGGCCGGAAAAATTAAACAATGGAAAACTATATTATCCTTTCCTATAAAATGTACAAGCGCTGTTTTTTGATCTTGCCAGTAGGGCTTCCAGTCTTTACCATTGTCTAGAGCCCATTGTTTTGTGGCTGATATATATCCGATAGGTGCATCCAACCATACATACAGTTTCTTTCCTTCTGCAGCTTCTATCTCTTGAGGAACGTCTACTCCCCAGTCGAGATCTCTGGTCATAGATCGAGGATGCAATCCACCGTCTAACCAAGACTTACACTGCCCTAATACATGGTTTTTCCATTCGGCAGGATCATGTTCTTGGACGCCATCTAAGTGACCTGTATTGATCCATTCTTTGAGCCAGTCTTCGTATTTGTCTAGTGGCAGATACCAATGCTTCGTGGTTTTCATGACTGGAGTTTTTCCAGTCAATGTCGACACAGGGTCTTTTAGCTCCGTTGGGCTCAAGGTCGAACCACAATTCTCACATTGATCGCCATAGGCATCTACGTGGCCACATTTTGGGCACGTACCTTTTATATATCTATCTGCCAAGAACATCTTGGCTTCTTCATCATAATATTGCTCGGAAGTTTTTTCGACGAACTCTCCTTTAGCATGAAGAGTCCTGAAAAACTCTTGTGAAGTCTCATGATGTATCTGAGCTGACGTGCGATGATAGATATCAAAAGAGATACCCATCTTACTAAATGCTTCTTCAAATAACGCGTGGTATTTGTCGATGATCTCCCGAGGCTTTGAACCTTCCTTGTGTGCTTTGATAGTGATCGCTGCTCCATGCTCATCACTACCACATACCCATACTACATCTTTGCCCATCATGCGCAGATACCTCACGTAGATATCTGCAGGCAGATATGCACCTGCAAGATGCCCTATGTGGAGCGGCCCATTGGCATATGGAAGTGCCGATGTGATCATATAGCGATCCGGTGGGTAAAGCATACTTTGTTTTGCTCGTCTTATTTATTAAAGTAATCCCTTGAAAAAGGTGATAAACTCATCTACGCTCATCGAGCCCTGATCTCCTTCTCCTTGCTTACGCAGTGATACATTTTTTGCTGAAGCTTCCTTATCGCCGATGATGAGCATATAAGGAATCTTCTTTAGCTCAGTATCTCTGATCTTTCTTCCGATAGACTCAGTGCGGTCATCTATATATCCTCGGATATCATGTAAGGCTAACTCTCGCTCTACCTCTTTGGCCCAATCCAATTGGTTATCGCTGATGGGAAGTATCGCAAGTTGGTCAGGTGCAAGCCACAAAGGAAACTTCCCCGCGCAGTGTTCGATGAGCACACCCATGAACCTTTCCATACTTCCAAAGGGGGCACGGTGGATCATGACAGGTCTGTGAGGTTGATTATCAGAGCCGATATATTCGAGTTCAAATCTTTCTGGTAAGATGTAGTCGACTTGTATCGTGCCGAGCTGCCACTGTCGGCCAAGTGCATCTTTCACCATGAAGTCCAGCTTAGGTCCATAGAATGCAGCTTCTCCTAGTTCTGTGACAGTTTCTAATCCGACTTCTTTAGTGGCTTCGATTATAGCATTCTCAGCCTTATCCCAGCTTTCATCAGAGCCGATATATTTCTCCTTATTCTCAGGATCACGAAGTGAGATTTGAGCTGTGACATCGTTGAAACCAAATTTATTGAGGACCAATGTCGTTAACTCTAACACATCCAAAAACTCACCTTTGACTTGATCATCGGTACAAAAGATATGAGCATCATCTTGTGTAAATCCTCTTACTCTGGTAAGGCCATGTAGCTCTCCGCTTTGTTCATATCTATAGACTGTACCAAACTCAGCTATCCTGATCGGTAGCTCTTTATAGGAGTGTGGTCGGTGGCCATAAATCTCACAGTGGTGCGGACAGTTCATAGGCTTGAGCAAGAACTCTTCGCCTTCTCGCGGAGTATTAATAGGTTGAAATGAATCCTCGCCATACTTCTCATAATGGCCAGAGGTGATGTATAGTTCTTTCTTCCCGATGTGAGGAGTGATAACAGGTTGATATCCTCTTTTGAGTTGTTCTTTTTTTAGGAAGTCCTCAAGTCTAGTCCGAAGAGCGGTTCCTTTGGGCAACCAGATTGGGAGCCCATTACCAACTTTCTCAGAAAACATGAATAGGCCGAGTTCAGCACCTAACTTCCTATGATCTCTTTTCTTGGCTTCCTCTAGCATCTCTAGATACTGAGTAAGTTCTTTTTGCTTCGGGAAGGTGATCCCATATACTCGCGTCATCTGCTTGCGAGACTCATCACCTCTCCAGTAGGCGCCAGCAAGCGACATTATCTTGATGGCTTTTATCTTTCCTGTGTTAGGTATATGCGGCCCACGACAAAGGTCTGTGAACTCCCCTTGTTGATAGAAGGAAATACTTCCGTCTTCAAGCCCATCTAAAAGCTCCAGTTTATATTCGTCTCCCTTGTCTTTAAAAAAAGAAATAGCATCTGACTTGGCTACCTGAGTTCTGACAAATTCATTCTTCTGACTTGCCAGTTCTTTCATCTTTGCTTCGATCTTGGAGAAGTCATCAGATGAAAGGGTCTTATCGCCCATGTCTATATCATAGTAGAAGCCTTGTTCGATCGCCGGACCGATACCAAACTTGGTTCCAGGAAAAAGAGCTTCGATCGCCTCTGCCATCAAATGTGCTGAAGAGTGCCAAAAGGTGGACTTGCCTTCTTTGTCATTCCATGTATGCAACTGTAATGAAGCATCACTTTCGATAGGCCTCATGAGATCGCTCACTTCCCCATCTACAGTTGCTGCTAGCACATTGCGAGCAAGTCCTTCACTTATCGATGTAGCAACATCTAATGCTGTTACTCCTGACTCGTAGTCACGAGTGGCACCATCGGGAAAAGTTATTTTAATCATCTACACACAGTTAGAGGACATTCGAATTCTGCTTGAAAGGTCAGATGGAGGATTATCCTAGTTAGGATGCGGCGACAAAGATAATCTCTCGTATGAATTGGCATGCTTCTTACCAGAAGAAATACAATAGAATTTTTTTAATTCATCTTGACCAGTCCTCCGATCTGTCGATCTGACTTGGTAACGAGGTTATCGATGATCTGATAGTAGTAAACTCCTTGAGGAACAATAGCGCCTTGATGGCTTGTTCCATCCCACCGATAAGTATTTCGTCCAGACTGTAGGCCGCCAAAATCTTCTGACGATAATGACCTTATGAGCTTGCCGTCACTGGCATATATATTCAACTCAAATACTGTAGGTATCCGATCGCTATCGATGACATAATCAAAGATGGCTTCAGTTGTCATAGGGTTTGGACTCACCAAAAGGATCGAAGGTTCATCTTCGTCTATAACGATAAAGCTAATTTCAAAAGGATCGCTATCCTCAGCTATATTGCCTGAGATGTCTTTAGCTCTGATGGACATTTGGTAGACTCCTGTTTGATCTAATGTAGGAGTTAGCACGTAGGTTGCTTCATTATTCTCGATTGACGAAGCTGGTATCCATTGAGTCATTTCGCTTGACGGATCAGCCTTCCACTCTGCGACATTGGGATAGGTTATCCTTATATCCAAATCTCTAGGATCATCAAGTATGAGGAAAGAGTCCTCATCTCTTAACTTGACTGTGATCTGTGTGTGCTCAGATATAATCTCTCTGTCAGCGATATATCTTCCGTCAAAGGTTACGTCTAGAGTTGGGCGTGTATCATCAGGGATAACGTAAACTTCTGTAAAGCCAAGATTATTACACAACGACAACTCCTCTTCCGCTTCATCAGGATTAACCTCTATGACGATTTGAACTTTACCTGAAAGTTGATCAGTATTGACTAATTCATCAAGAAGCACCGTGGCTCCGGCTGGTATGCTAGGTGACCTCTTTGCTATGATTTTCTCTTCAAAATTCTCATCGATGAAAGTATACCGAATCAAGACAGGGTTCATATCAACGTCTGTCTCGTTGATAAGATCAAATTGTAACTCCAGATTTTGACCAGCAAAGATGGTATCAACTAGTTGAAAATCCCCCTCCTCAGTGTATATGGCAACATCAGGCAGACTAGAGGAGATGACTTGCCAATAATCTAACTGAGCAGCCGTCCTATGAACTTCATCTACAGCTTCGTAGACGAGTTCGATATGAGGGTATTCTGCTGGGTTGATGCTTGTGAGATTAACATCATAATCTTCATGTACCCACTTGAGTGTATCTCTGAGTCCTCCTTCTCTTACTCCGAGTACAAACAGATTCGTTTGGTCAGTATCTTCTTTTTCTTCATCCCACATGAGTCTGAGGTACCTTCCGGATGCCTCGATAAGTGGAGAGGTGATGGTTCCATCTGACCACAAAGACTTTGCTCGTGAAGTTAGATCTATCGACTCGAGTATATTAATAGC
>CAYYBR010000101.1:0-14238 GCA_964470035.1 uncultured Saprospiraceae bacterium | reverse complement strand
CTACCGCTAAAATGGATTGCTGACCTAAGGTTAAATAATGAACTGTTTCAACTACCTATAGAAAAATATTTAGTTGAATACCTAATGCCAAAACAGTCGTTGTCTTAGCTGCGTCTATACTCTTGTAAAATTTTTCATTATACCTAATACTACACCTTGAATCATTTTACAACAAACTTAGATCTATGCGTATCAACCATATATTTTCATCAGCTTTATTATTGACTTTTCTTTTATCAAATTGTGCCACTACTGGCGTCACTATTAAGACGCTTAAAGATGATGCAACTGATTATACGAGCTACACCAATTTTTACCTCTTACCTGAACCTCCTACGGAAGAAAATCCACACCCAACTTTGATAAAATCTTTCCCACGCCGCGCAGTCGAGAATGCCGTGATCAAGCAATTGGAGAAAAGAAATTATACGCAAGTTAGAGACCAAGACGCAGCAGACATGTTGGTAGCCATTCAATTTACCCTGAAGGATGAAAAACGTACATACGACGTCACTACAACTACAAATTATGGACACAACGGATATAACCCTTATCGCTCTGGTCATTATTACAGAAGTTATTATGGTTATCGAACTTTTACCAATAGAGAAACAATCGTTGAGCAGTACAGAAAAGGGAATATGATCATTGACCTAATAGACAAAAAGGAAAATGCGCTTATCTGGGAAGCTTTCGCCCAAGGTAGAGGAGAAACTGAACTGGATGCCATCGAGGCAAAAGTCAACCGAGTAGTTGCTGAAGCTTTTTTACAGTACCCCATTGTAGTTGATCAAGATACTGAATAAACTGAACGCGAACTTCATCGAAATATATAGATCATAGTATAAAATCTCCAGGAGATAAATACTTATCATTTCCAAATGGCAATTTTCCAAAATAATGAGAAGAGGTCATTTATGTGTTTTTCCTAATACAGTAATCGAACAGAAGCAGTTTCATAAAATTAGGGTAATTTAGATAGTCAAAAAAGAGGTGATTATGGGTGAGGTGTTTCATCAAGGACAGTTAGCTGTACAGAAAATTACTGGAGAGCAAGAGATAGCTAAGATGCGGATCCCCATGATAAGTTCTTCATTGCACCCGAGATCGACAGCTTTTATAGAACACCAAGTTTTGGCATTTCTTGGCTCCGAGGACTCAAATGGAGCTCTCTGGCTCTCCTTAATTGTTGGGGAGCAAGGATTCATCACTGTCCCTTCTTTGCAGGAGATAAAGATTAACCTAAGCAAAATAAGGAGTAATAAAGAAGATATTTTCTTTACGAACATCAAAACAAACCCAACCGTTGGATTACTATTTCATGAAGCTGCCAGAAGAGCTAGATACAGAGCCTGGGGAAAAGTAAATGAAATAGAAGGTTATCTCAGTTTTGACATAAAAATGGGATACCCTAGTTGTCCAAAACATATCCAGCGTGAAGTGATAGAAGTCTCAGAAAAGTCAACAGACTTATCTCCACAATATGAAAATGGAACAATATTAGGAGAATCAGAGAAAGCGTGGATATTGAGCTCTCATACGTTTTTCATTAGCACTCAAACAAAAAAGGGTGACATCGAATCATCACACCGCGGAGGTAACCCAGGATTTATCGACATTTTGGATAACGGACTAATAAGAGTGCCTGATTATCTTGGAAATAGTATGTTTAGCACCTTAGGAAACATCTACGAAAACCCTAAAGCAGCCCTTCTCTTCATAGATTATGACAAAGGAGAAACATTACAATTATCCGGGATAGCAGAGTTGCAATTCAATCAAAATACTGAGGGAGATTTTCATAATTCTGGTGAGACAGGAAGGTTCTGGATATTCCAAACTAAAAAATGGTTAAGAACAATTAATCATCATCAAGCGAATACAAAATTCATTGACTTTTCACCATTCAATATACCGCAGAAAGATCAACAGACACAGGACAAATAAATATAGATTCGTCTTAATTCTGGATTTCTTATTTGTTGGACACTTCAAGACGATGATAAGATATGTGAAACACGCTTATATCGGTATCAACCTTTAACTTAATCAATGTACTTCGGACAATCCATTGTTGTAATTCTAATAAATGAAGACTAGCAGAATTAAACATCTCATTATAATTAACCTCGTTGTCTCTTGGTCAGCTTGTACTTTTAATGGAACCGAATTAAAAGTGAATACCGTTAATGGCATCGTTAATTCATCTGAAGTAGGGGTAGCATTGACTCACGAGCACATCATGTCAAATTATGGCAAAGACATAGGTGAGACCTCCAATTATGACAGCCTCAAATTACTCAATCAAGTGATACCTTACTTAAAGAAATTAAAAGAATTAGGTGTTCACTCAATATTTGATTGTACTACAGAGCACTTCGGCCGAAGGGTTGATTTATTGAAGATAATATCAGATTCAACTAAAGTAAACATTATCACCAACACTGGATTCTATGGCGCAGCTAATGACCACTATATCCCAGAAATAGCATACAGATCATCTGCTACGTCTATTTCAGAGATTTGGATAAATGAATTTGAGAATGGGATTAATGGAACAGATATCAAACCGGGATTCATCAAACTAGCCTTTGATGATGATACTTCGCCTTCAAATATTGACAAAAAATTATTCGAAGCCGGAATGTTAACGCATTTGAATACAGGTTTAACAATGGCTGTTCATACTGGAAAAAATATTGAAGCTGTAGAATGGCAGGTCAAACTTCTTCATAAAAAGAACATCCATCCTAGCGCATGGATCTGGACCCACGCTAATAAGATTGAAGATGATGACATTTTAATTGAGATGGCCAATAAAGGAGCTTGGATTTCTCTGGATGGCGTGAAAGAAACCAATATAGATGAATATATAGCCCGCCTTCAACTTTTCAAACAAAAGAATCTACTTCACAAAGTATTGCTATCTCATGATGGAAATGGGTTCCCTGGCGGTGGAGACATAAGAAAATTTGATGCAATATTTGGAAGCTTAATTCCTGAACTCCTAAACAATGGATTCACAAGGAATGAGATCAATCAGATTATGATCAAAAACCCGAAGGATGCCTTTAGTATTAGAATAAGAAAGAAGATATAGGGACACCTACTGTCAACCCCCAATATCAATCATAAGGTTACTCACCTATACTTCTGTCTTTGATATTGCGTTATAACCATCAAATCTCACCGCATCATGAGAAAAGCATCCACCCTTGTACTTATTCTCTTAGCAACATTGAGTTGTTCAGAAAATATCGACTTGCCTGAGATGCCACAGTCTGAATTAGAAACTTTGGACTACTCAAATATGGATAATTGGGCCTTCCATCCTAATAAAAATCAAACCATACTCGAAAATTATAATCTTGACATCGCAGTAGTCGATGAGAACCTTCAGACTGACCATGTCATACCGATTGCTAATAATGCATATACAAATACCGGCGTGGACGTTTTTTTCGTACACCCTACTGTCTTATCCCAAATTGCCGAACCACCTCAAAACATTGATATTGATGACCAACAAGAATTTTTGATTTCAGCAACAATATTGGCACAAGGTGGGCTACTATCTAAGTATGGACGCCTTTTCGCCCCTAGGTATAGACAGTCTACCGGAACAACTTATCTAAGCAGTACCTCAAAAGAATTGCAAGCATCTGTCATAGCTGTTTCTTATAATGATATCAAAGCCTCATTTCTAGACTATCTCAATAATCATAATGACGGCAACAAAATTATACTCGCAGGCCATTCGCAAGGTTCTTTCATGTTAGCCATGCTATTAAGAGATGTGTTTGATCGTGACCCCAGCTTACAAGACAAATTGGTAACAGCATCTTTGGGTGGCATGGGATACATCTATGCCACACAGAATAATTATACAGATGGTTGGTGGCAAACAATTTCTTTGTGCAGAACCATGGAAGAATGCGGATGCATACATAATTGGAGGAGTTTCGCGGAAGCACAAGCACTGCCTGAGATAAATACAGGACTTCCTGAATTCAATCAAAACCTGGTCAATCAAGGATTGATCTACAGAACCCTTGACGAAGATAGAGATTGGTTTGTGCAGGATTCTTTATTCTATGGAACAACAGTGCAGCCTTTACGATATTATCTTGTGCCCGATGCTAATTATAATCTTGATGAAGACGCTAATTTTATAGCCTTTGATGAGCTCTACAATGTCAGATTCAAAAGAAACGGTCTACATAAATTAGGCTTGGGCATTGAATATGCACCCAAAGCAAACGACCAACGTCCTAACGACCTTGAAAGCGAAGACAGTCATCCAAACTTTGGCATTTGGGGCTATCACAGAAAAGACTACAATATTTATTTATGGGCATTAATGGAGCAGATTGACTTAAAACTCCAAATGTGTGATTAGCAAGAGTTACACTTAAAGTTCTATTGATCTTTTAGAATCTCTACTCACGTCTTCCTGTTCCTTTTTTCTTCTATCAACTAGTTGCTGTTACCTCTAGGACTCAGCACGTATAAAAAGAAAGACTAAGCACACCTTTTACATCACTTGGACACAGAAGAAACAGTCAACAACAAACTACCTGCGACCTTTTCACTGACCATCACCTCCGGACCATCGTTATACCGTATCATCCGACTTCCATCATATGGCTCTATTCTTATCAACTCGATGATGGTACCAAGTTCGATATGAGATTGATTAAGATAATGGAGGAGATGCTGAGAGCTATGCTTTAAAGCACTGACTGTCCCGGTATCACCAGCCTTCATTTCCGAAAGGGGGATAAATGTTAACTCTGTTATACGGCCTTCTCGATCAGGTATCGGTGAGCCGTGAGGATCGACCTGGGGATAATCGAGCATCTCATCCATCCTCTCGAATAGTAGTGGAGAGTCGATGTGCTCCATTTGCTCGGCTACCTCGTGTACTTCTTCCCAGCCAAACTCCATGATCTCATGCAGAAACATCTCGGTCAGTCGATGTTTTCTGATTATCAAAGCTGCAGCCTTCTCGCCGATCTTGGTCAGTGTGACGGGCTTATATTTCTCATGCCTTACCCATCCTAGTTCCTCTAGGCTTTTGATCATATTATTAGCTGTCGGCTTAGTCACTTGCAGGTGCTTGCTGAGGTCCGTGATGTTGACCTTGCCATTCTCATCTCTCAGCGTATAGAGCGCTTTGAGGTAGTTTTCTTTAACAGATGTAGCCACTTACGTAAATATTCACTTTCGAGGAACAAATCTACTAACAATATTTGTTAGACTAATCTAACTTATTAATTTTGCCGTACAAACAATGAGTCGAAGCACCCGAATGAGTCACTTTTTTAAAAGCAGCTTGAGCTTACTTTTTCTCCTCATCACCATAGCATCAGGACTATCCGCTCAGACCACAGGACTAACAGGTCTTATCACTACCCATGAAGGCGCCCCTCTGTCCTTTGCTAACGTATCACTTAAGGGTACTTCCATCGGAGATGAATCCAATACCTACGGTAAGTTTACTATGGCCGGCATCCGACCTGGCACCTATACCCTATCTATATCTTATCTGGGATATGATACACACGAGCAAGAAGTAACCATACAACCTGATAAGGATGTACATCTAGACATATCGTTGATAGCATCCCATAGCTTTATAGATGAGGTAGTAGTAACAGGTACTATGAAGCAAGTAAATCGCTTGGATAGTCCAGTACCCGTAGATGTCTATAATCAAGGGTTCTTTAAAAAGAACCCTACATCTAACATGTTTGAGGCACTTACTAATGTAAACGGTGTCAGGCCTCAAGTCAACTGCAATGTTTGTAATACAGGAGATATACGTATCAATGGGTTAGAAGGTCCTTACACCATGATACTTATAGACGGCATGCCTATAGTAAGTAGTCTTGCATCCGTCTATGGTCTATCGGGTATACCCAACTCTATCATAGAGAGGATGGAAGTAGTCAAGGGACCAGCCTCTTCGTTGTACGGTAGCGAGGCCATAGGTGGTCTCATCAACATCATCACAAAATCTCCAGAAGATGCAGCAGCTTTTAGTGTCGATGTGATGGGCACATCTTGGGGAGAGCTTTCTCTCGACTTATCGACTAAGTTCCATCTTGGCAAGACAGCATCTGTCCTTACTGGTGGCAACTATCACAACTTTGATCAAGTCATCGATAACAATGATGACAACTTCACAGATCTAGCCTTACAGAGAAGACTGTCGGTATTTCAAAAGTGGGATTTTCATCGTAAAGATCAGAAGCTGACTTCGCTAGGCGCTAGATACTACTGGGAAGATAGATGGGGAGGAGAGACTCGATGGACGCCAGCAGACAGAGGAAGTAGCAGTGTATATGGAGAAGCGATCACCACCAAGCGCTGGGAACTCATCGGACAATATCAACTACCGACATCTGACAACATCATGCTTTCGGCCTCAGTCAATGGACATAATCAAGACGCCTTCTATGGCGACGAACCATATGTAGCCAATCAGTTCATAGGGTTTAGTCAGTTGACTTGGAACAAAACATTGGACAAGCACGACCTCTTAGTAGGCACTGCTCTGAGATACACCTTCTATGATGATAATACCCCTGCGACAGGTGGTGGCGTGGGAAGTGAGGATAACAACCCAGATCACATCTGGCTACCTGGGATCTTCATACAGGATGAGATCACATTTTCCAAAAGACAGAAGCTGCTCTTAGGAGTGAGATATGACTATAACGATGACCATGGTAGCATACTCACACCACGTATAGCCTACAAGTGGTCTCTCTCTGATACGGATATACTTCGCATCAATGCTGGTACAGGGTTCAGAGTGGTCAATCTTTTTACTGAAGAGCATGCGGCGTTAACGGGTGCTAGAGAAGTAATCATAGCATCCGACTTATCTCCTGAGCGTTCGATCAATGCCAATGTGAACTACACCAAGAAGATATATGCCGACAATGGTTCTTTGACCACCTTCGAGTTATCTGGATGGTATACGCACTTCGACAATGTGATCCTCCCCGACTATGATACTAACCCCAATCAAATCATATATGACAATCTCGATGGAAGAGCAGTAACCCAAGGCGTCAGCTTCAATACCAACCTATCTCTCTCTAATGGGCTATCCGTACTTGCAGGTGCCACTTACCAGGACGTATCTACGATCGAGCAAGGTATCAAGAGCAGACAACTGCTAACTGAAAGATTTACAGGTACGTGGACGGTCTCTTATCCTTTTTTGGATAGAAAAATCTCAGTAGACTACACTGGTAACGTCTATAGTCCTATGGACCTTCCTTTACTAGGAGAGCTCGACCCGAGGCCTGCACAGTCCCCCTGGTGGAGTATACAAAACATACAGATATCTTATAAGCGATCTCCTCAGTTCGAGATCTATGGAGGCGTTAAAAATCTGTTCAACTGGACGCCTTGGAAAAATTCGGATGAGCCGATCATCGCCAGAAGTTTTGATCCATTTGACAAAGGTGTAGAGTTCGATAGTGCTGGTGAAGTAGTCCCTACGCCGTCTAACCCTCATGCGCTCACTTTTGATCCCATCTATGTCTATGCTCCTAATCAAGGGATCAGGGGATTTCTGGGGATTAGGTATAGCTGGTAGTAGACTATCGGTGATACGAGGTTTTAAAACCTTCAGACTCGTTCTTTCTTCAACCCATCATTTTCCATCTGATTCTTAATCAATGGGTTTGCACATTAGAATTTCTTCTGACTCTCAATCTTCGTTGTTCCTTTATCAGTCGATACAAAGGAACCCATCCTGATAGCTATCGGGACTTGTCGCACTAATATTTGCTCTGCTACCGCTATAATTCATCGTATCAAGCATAGACTCCATCTTCCTCGTAGTGTGATTTTCCAGCCCACAACCCAACCACGCTAAAATCACCTCCAATGGCAAATACGACCGCGACGCTGTCATGCTCAGCATGACTGTAATCAATACTTTAGTAATGGAAAACAGAGCCTTCTCCTTCCTTACTCAACATTGCACTCTTACCCCAGTCCGTCATTTCGACATAGGGGAAATATTCTGACTTGGCTATAGCTAGCAGTAAGCGCTAGTACTAAATTCAAAGAGCTACACACTTTCTTTCGTCTCTTGGCACATTCAGAGTAGAACCTCTCGCTAGCGGCTTTAAAAGTGAAATTCGTAAGCCCATAGCCACTGTTTGCGGCACACTCACAGTAGTACCCTGGCACTACTGGTTACGCTATAGCATAACTATTTCGTGCGTACCTCGAGTGGTCTTATGAAAAAATTAAAGAAACATCTCTGGCTTTATAGCAACCACAGCGTGGGTTATTTTGTAATAGTAATAGAAAAGACGCTCGATGAAGTACCACATATCGATACTCCTAGTTTTGATTCTCTTGTCTTGCAGTACAGATGAGCAGATAGATGATAGCATCCTTTCTGACTATATGGAAGCTAACATCGATCTTGAAAGAGATGAGGTCATCGGATGCGCTGGAGGAAAATTAGATGGACTTCTAGGCTCTCCTAGTCTACCTACGGATGTCATCTTCTATCCTATAGACGGTGCTACAGACTTCAGGTACTTTGAAGCTCCAGCTGACATCGACCCGAGAGACTATAACGCCTATGTAAGAAAAGACCTAGAGGTGGATCCGCTGTTCAATGGATATCTCTTGAAATTCAATAACGTTGCTTTTCAAGGTGAGCGATATGGGCTGGTGACATATAGAACCCCAGGAAGGCTACATATGTCTAATCCCATCAAGCTTAAGATTAATACTAAGCCCACTGAGGTCAATGCTGACTTGTTAACCATCATAGATGATGGTGTCACACCTACCTTCAGATGGGATGATGGACTCATCCCAGAGAATGCCATATACTTCCACGTAGTCTCAGATCTCGATGATAATCTCATCTCAGGGACCTACACCTTTGATAGAGAGTTTACCTTCTATGATCTTGATAATGTGGTACTTAACATAACCGACCCATCGACAACTCCCTTGTTAGAGCCTAATCAAGAGTACAAATTTACCATGATGGGCGTAAGTCTCGATAACTGGGTAAATCTCTTGATAGAGACTAGGTTTACCACTCTTTAAATCTGTTAAAGTTGTCCCTTCTTTTGCAGTAGGCTTGTAACTTATGCCGCATAAGCGTCATAAGGGTTTGATCCCTGAGTTTACTAGCTTAATTTCGCGGGGAATTGGCTTGGTTTTTCCAAGAGTAACCCATAGACCTAAAATTACTAATTGATTGCACTTGGCTGCAGATAATCGACATATAGGCTCACTAGTATTTTTGATCAGTACAATCTTACTGAGCTTTACGGCCAAGGCACAGTTAAGTCCTGACCTCCACTTCCAGAACATGGATATACTGGGCAATCTCTCTAACAACTTTGTCAATGATATAGCTCAAGATAGCTTAGGTTTCATATGGATAGCTACTAATGACGGACTATGCCGATATGATTCTCCGCAGACGATCAAGGTCTTCAAAAATGGAGATATCGGCTTACAGGCAAATGTGATCCGGACTATCGAAGGGGGCAGAGATAATCATCTCTTAATAGGTACCTCTTTTGGCGGACTTACTAGGTACAATGTTACTACTAACGAAAGCACTACCTATTCTATCGATGGGGCACGAAGTACTCAACTGTCTAGTCCTGAGGTTCTATCTATAGCCGAAACTTCCCTTTCGGAAATATGGGTTGGAACAGAAAGTGGATTAGATGTAATCTATCCAGATCAAGACAGCATATATAATTTTAATCCTCTTGATGATCCGCTAAGTGTAATACCAGGGGCTGTATTAGATATACTTGTCGATGATAAGGGATGGATCTGGATAACTACTTGGGATAAAGGCATGTATCTCTATCTCCCTCATAAAAGTGGCAAGCATACGAAAGGAAGTTTTAGAAAACTCGATATTGATGCACTAGAGGGTAAAGACAATATTTGGGAGATCGTGTCATCTGACGATAGTCACTATTGGTTAGCAACTCATAATGGAGGACTTGTATATATGCAGCTCCCTGATGATGCTACTAATCAAAGTGACAAACAAGACTGGCAACCAACTTATAAAATCTACAATACGAGCAATACTAATATCTCCCTCGACTATCTTACGGATATAGCATTAGATGAAGATCACAACTTGTGGATAGCAACTAGCAATGGTCTTAACGTCATACACTCCTCTGAGATAAAAGCTATCGACTTTTCGCAAGAATCTCAGCAGGCCAACTTTTTCAACTTCTTCCAACAGCCCAGATCTAAGTATAGTATCAATGACAATAGTGTAACTTCCCTTCAGCTAGATAAGCAGGGTTTAGTATGGATAGGATCCACTTCTGGTATCAATCAGTACAACAAGCTAAACAATAGATTTAATAAGATCTTAATCTCCGATTATTTGCCGGAAGAAAACAATCAGTATGATCGGGTAAACATTATAAAACAGCTAGATAAAAACACGCTTATATTAGGCACTAGCATGAATGGAGTTCTTTGTTTTGATATCCAAAAAAACCAAGTGGTCAGTCGACCTATGTTTGAAGGAATATTTGACAATAAGCGGATAAGTGCCATACATGGATATCAAAATGAATTTATCTATGTCGGCACAGAGGATGGCTTTTGCAGAGTCTCAACAACTCCACCTTATGATGTGGTAGAGTTTAACTTCAACCAAGCAACTCAAAAAGAAAAAGCTGCATCTTCTACAACTGATGAAAAAACTTTTTTCAAGACTACTGCTATCTATAAAGATAGCAAAGGGAGAGTCTGGGCTGGATCAGAAAGCGTACTTTACAAAGTAGACGAAACTTCTAAAGAATGGTTGACGACAGCAGCAGATAATAGTGTCACAAAAATAATAGAAGATAGTGAGCAGAATATCTGGGCTATAACCTATCGCGGGATTTTCAAAATATACGGCGAGAACGGTGATGAGACTTATCAGAAGTTTACTAGAGGAGATAGTATCGCCGGTGATATCATGCTTTCTAATCAGATTATCACCTGCCAAGAATATGACAAGACTATCTACTTCGGGGCCTTAAGTGGAATCTTTACGTACGATCTGCGAGAGGAAAAATTCAAGCCATTAGAAAACTCCTCCAAGTATTCTATCAACAGCATGGCCATCACTGATGAAGGTATCATCTGGGCGAGCACTCCCAATGGAATCTACAGGTATGATATCCATCAAAAAAACGAAACACTATTCTCTGAAAAAGATGGTCTTCAGATGATCTCATTCAGAGACGAGGCCACCTTTGCTGGACAAGATGGTGATGTCTTTTTTGGATGCCAAGAAGGACTTATAAAAATCAATGAATCTCACTGGGAAGAACATATCATGGATCCCAATGTCACTATCACCGAGGTTTCTACGATGAATCCTGATACCACGCACTTAATTCATGTTGTCGAAAATGAAGGCATATCAGTTGCTCCAGACAATATGTCTTTCAGAATTAGATATGCAAGTAGCAATTATAGTCAGCCTAGTTCCAACATCTACGCCTACAGATTAGAGGGATTTGCTGGAGAAGAATGGACATATACTGACCAAGAAGAAATCACTTATACTAATCTAGACCCTGGGAAGTATAAGTTCATGATTAAGACGGCATGTCAAAAGGGAATATGGCCAGAGCACTACTCTACCCTAGACATAAAAGTGGAACCTAACTTTGCTGAGACTTTAATGTTCAAAGTTCTTCTCGCTTTGCTTGCCATAGGCTTGATGATCTTAGTTATTTACTCGTATAGCAGAGTACAGCACAAGCGTCATAAGTTACTCAGTGATTATAATAAAAGGCTAAATCACCAAATACGGAAAACAGAATCCGCCAATCAGTCTCTAGCAGATAGAGATATCAAACTACAAGAGCTAATCAACAAACTCGATGAGTCCAACAAGGAATTAAAGAGATCAAATAAAGACTTAGAACAATTTGCTTATATCGCCTCTCATGACTTACAAGAGCCCCTAAGAACTGTCAGTGCCTTTGTTGACATACTGGGTAAGAAAACAGAACTGAGCAAGGATGAAGACACTAAACACATCACTGGTTACATATCGCAAGGAGTAAACCGTATGTCATCATTGATACACAGCCTACTTATGTTTTCTCTTATCGGAAAGGAGGGACAGATATTTGAAAAAGTAAATCTCGGGGTGATCCTCGAGGATAAAGTCAATGACCTCGATAGATATATCAAAGAAAACAATGCTAAGATAATCATCCACGATCTACCTAGCATCGTCTGTAGAAAAGAGGAAGTAGCCACAGTATTTTATAATCTCATCCTTAACGGTCTTAAGTTCAACAAAAGCCCAGAACCCACAGTAGAAGTATGGCATGAAGAATTAAAGGATCACTGGGAGTTTCATATAAAGGATAATGGAATCGGTATACCTGAAAAATATCAGGCTCAGATATTTGAAATTTTCAAGCGCCTTCATGGCAAAGGAGACTATGAAGGCACCGGCATAGGGTTAGCAGTTTGTAACAAGGTGATCAGCAAGCACGATGGCCAACTTAGAGTCCGATCAGCCGCTGACAAAGGCAGCACTTTTTCATTTACGATAAGCAAACACCTAGAAGCTGCTCCAGTCGAGTTAGAGTTAGCCTAGGAGTTTTATGTACTTGGTTGGCAGTATATCCTACTTCTCTTTATGATGATCAGCTATCATCTAAAAAGAAAGAGGGCCTCCTACTGTATAAGAGACCCTCTAGCTTAAGACTTAGATTTTTAATTATTATAAACTACTTGAAAGTAACAGGTAGTCGAGCCATCGTATTTTCCCATCCAAAGAGGATATGGACTTCACTCTCTGACTTTTTATCAAAGGTAACTGAGAGGGCTTCTAGAGTTTCTGCTGTTTTCTCCGTATTCGCCTTTATGGTTACGATATTATCACCGTCATCATGATTAGCGTTGCCCCACGACTGAGTATTTCTGTGTACTATGAACTCCCAGTTGCCATTATTGACTTTAGCAAAGAGGCCATAGGTGCCAGCACGCAAGTCTGTCCCACCTATAGTTACATCTTCATAAAATGATAGTGTCGTAGTTTGGTTAGCACCTACTCTCCACATCTCACCATAAGCTAATAACTCACCAAAGATCTTTCTTTCCTTCATCTGTGGTCGACTATATACGACCCTGATTTTGGGTTGATTAGCCTCCACCTCTTCTGGCTTCAGAAAGTTCTGAAATCTAGATCTAGCAGGATAAGCTGCTATGTCCATAGGACTCGCGTCTTCTCCATCCATGCTAGCTGCATTGAGATTGATAGGAAGTGTAGCTCTCGTCTGATCCCACTCCATGATCATATTGACATGGCCGTCATCTACTTTCTGAAATCCTATAGTAAACTGTTCTCTTACTTCAGCAGTGGCAGAGGTAGCCGCCTTATATCTGCCTATTTCCTTGCTCTTATCCATACCATTGGACCCAGCTGTGTGTCTCTGAGTAGAAAACACTACATCCCAGTGATTTTCATTTACTTCAGCAAGAAGTCTGTAGATGCCTCTTGGGATCACAGTTCCTCCTATCTCTACATTTTGATACAAGGTAATCTCTGTGCCTTCATTAGCTCCGAGTCTCCAATCTTCACCAAACTTTACCAGCTCTCCAAAAACGACTCTGTCATTTTTGTAAGGACGACTATATAGCACCTTGACTTTAGGAGATCTATCAGGATCATCCTCATCTAGATAATTTGCGAAAGCGGCGGTCCTAGGATAAGTAGCCAAGTCCATAGGGCTTTTATCTAGCCCAGGCCACTCTACCTCTTGGGCAAGTAGTGACGACGTCATAAAAAGAAATAGCAGTGGCAAAAAAGTGTGTTTCATATCTGATTATTTAATTCAAAAAAATTCTATTGTAGCACGTCTTGTCTAAGGGTATATTTAGACCTGTCAGACACCTACATTTGTTCTACTTTAACTTATAAGGAACTCATCAGAGGTCAGAATTGTTCAGAAAAGTGATAAAGACAATAAAGAAGTTATCTTTGGAGTCCTCAGTTATTATCAATCTCGAAATGGTAGTTCAAAAGTAGACCACTAGCTTGATGTTGACTATAGCCAATCATTAATTAAAATCATAGTCACATATGGCGGACAGCTTTAACAAGAAAGAAAGAGAAAAGAAAAAGAGAAAAAAAAGACAAGAGAAACTCGAAAGAAAAAAACAACGTAAGGAAGAAGG
>CAYYBR010000100.1:0-14287 GCA_964470035.1 uncultured Saprospiraceae bacterium | reverse complement strand
TATATCGGGTGTGCCAAATATACTGGGATCCTTTGTGGTAGGGGTGTGCGTGGATGAGTATAGAGAAGGTGTCCTCATCGGATCTTATCGCAGAGACTTTGAGTTTAACGTTGAGGCATGTACACCTAGAGTTTATGCAGAACTCGAGTCCGAAGAGATAGACTACGAGGTCCCGGGCTTAGAGGGCTTTCCTGTTTATACCTACGAAAGTTGTGAGCAAGAGATCGACTTGATCAATCTGAGTATCGAAGAAGAATTTATAAGTGATTACAAATGGTTGATTTTTAATCAGGAAGATGAGTTGGTATATGCCGAGCAGGGCCTTGATCAAAGAGATGTACAAGTAAGTCTCGATAGCCCTGGTATCTATAGTGGTTTCATGATACTAAATGATCAGCTGAAGTGTGTCGACACAGCACATATGCTTATAGAGATACTTGAAAAGCCAACCGTGGATTTTGATGTCTCTTTTGATCCTTGTGATGCAGGATTGATCACTTTCGTAAATACTTCTTCGATCGGTGACAATGCCATAGCATCGTGGACATGGATAGTAGATGGAATAACAGTCTCCCATGAGCAAAATATAGAGATCCAAGGCACCTTGCCGAGAGAGTATGAAGTGACCCTTGCAGCTACAGACTTAGCGGGATGTACATCAAACAACCATGAAGAGCGTGTGATATATAACCCATCAGAGGTGCATGCCGAGTTATCTTCTGACGATATAGATTTCGAGGCCCCAGGCCTCGAAGGAGTTCCTGTTTATACCTTCGAAAGCTGTGAGAGTGAGATCAACATAATCAACTTGAGCAGAGAGGAAGAATTCATAAGTGACTACAAGTGGATGATATATACAGGAGATGACGAGCTAGTATACTTCAAGCAGGGAGCGGATGAAAGAGACGTCAGTCTTGTACTCGATAGTCCTGGTGTATATCATGGCTTTATGGTTATCAATGATCAGATGACCTGCCCGGATACTGCTTATCTTCAGATCGAAGTCTTTGAAAAGCCTTCTCTGGATTTTGATGTCTCTTTCGATCCATGCGTACCGGGTCCCATCACTTTCGTAAATACTTCTGTCAATGTCGAAAATCCTATCACATCCTGGACATGGATGGTAGATGGTATCACAGTAGCTGAGACTCGGGACACTGAGATCTTTGGTGATCGCCCAAAGGAATATACCGTAGGACTAGAAGCTACTAATGCTAGTGGTTGCCTTGCGAGAATAGAGGAAGATGTTCTTTATGATAGATGGGCTGAAGAGCTGCGCACAGATATGCTTGATACGCTCATATGTGAAGGCGACACGGTGGTTTTTGGAGGTGAGATCTATTGGGCAGCTGGCAGTCACGATCGATTTTATACGACCGTCGACGGATGTGATAGCCTGCAGAGGATATGGGAAGTGGAAGTGAGGGACTCACTAGAAGTTACTTTGGTATCTGATGACAGTGTGAGAATATTTTTAGAGACGCGTATCGAGTTAGAAGTCGATGGCATCATCGATGACATAAGATGGACACCTGCTGAGGGATTGAGTTGTGATGACTGTTTAGATCCAACTGTGATACTAGAAGAAGACCAAACTTATCTTGTCCAAGTCACGGACGATATAGGCTGTATAAGTTTTACGGAGTTTGACATATTCGTTGATCCTGGCATCAACTTTTATGTGCCTAACGTCCTCATGACCCAGGCGCCTGTGAATCCAGTAAATGAATTTTTCTTTTTACATGTTGACCCAGTTTATAGCTTTCAGTATAACATGATCATCTATGATCGATGGGGCAGCGAAGTATATCGTAGAGATCGCATATCTACTAACGTGGCCGATGACGGCTGGTCTCCTGATCCTTATATGACAGGAGTATATGTGTACTATATCGAGATACTAGGCGACGTAGCCGAACCCGTGTTAGCTGGCGATGTAACCGTGATCAGATGATAGGTGAGCTCACTTAACTGGACTAGATGAGCTAACACACTATACTAGGAGACATGATAATTTAGTCATCATTCTTTCTAAGGATATGGACAGGGTTATATTTACGTAAGTGCGATATAAAATGAACATATCAAATGGCTAATCTTGTAATTAGTCATAGCGAGTTATCTCAGTATGACATATATCTCTTCAAGTCTGGATCGCACCATAGGTTATATGAGAAGTTAGGAAGTCACCAAGTCGAGAAGGATGGGGTGATGGGCACCTACTTTGCTGTGTATGCTCCAGCAGCACGAGCTGTAGAAGTTATCGGCAATTTTAATTATTGGGATGGACGAAGACATCAGTTGCATGTCCGTTGGGATAGCAGTGGTATCTGGGAAGGATGGATACCCCAACTCCAGAGAGGTGAGTTATATAAGTATAAGATATATAGTCACTACGACCATAAAGTAAGAGAGAAGGCCGATCCATATGGATTGCTTTTTGAGCAAGCACCGCATACTTCCACTGTCTCTTGGGATACATGGTTCGAATGGGGCGACAGCGAGTGGATGGATCGCAGGAAGGAGTATGATCCCTATAGTAGCCCAGTTTCTATCTATGAAGTTCACTTAGGAAGTTGGCGTAAGAAGGCTGATGGAACGAGCTTGAGTTATGAAGAGCTCTCAACTGAGTTAGTCCACTATGTACTGGATATGGGTTATACCCATGTCGAGTTATTGCCAGTTACAGAACATCCATACTATCCTTCATGGGGATATCTAAGTACAGGATTTTTTGCACCTACTAATAGATATGGTGGTCCACAAGACTTTATGAGATTAGTAGATAGTCTTCATCAGGCAGGCATCGGCGTTATACTTGATTGGGTGCCAGCTCACTTTCCTGCAGATGAATCTTGGTTGGCAGACTTTGACGGGTCCCATGTATATGAGCATCCTAATCCTAAGAAAGGATTTCATCCCGATTGGAATAGCCTGATCTTTAATTTTGAGCGGCCTGAAGTCAGATCATTCTTGATATCAAGTGCTAACTTTTGGTTGGAGCGGTATCATATCGATGGACTTCGAGTAGACGCAGTGACATCTATGTTGTACCTAGACTATAGTAGAGAAGAAGGAGAATGGGAAACTAACGAATATGGAGGAAATAAAAATCTAGCAGCCATATCTTTTCTAAAGGACCTCAATAAGAGTTGTTACGCTAATCACCCTGGTATCATGATGATGGCTGAAGAGTCAACGGCATATCATGGTGTGACGATGCCTGTACATCACGGGGGACTTGGATTTGGTTACAAATGGATGATGGGATGGATGAACGATACACTTTCTTATTTTCACAGAGACCCTATCCACCGAAAACATCACCATAATGAGATCAGCTTCAGTATGGCTTATGCTTACTCAGAGAAGTTTGTTCTCCCCTTATCTCATGACGAAGTAGTACATGGCAAGAAGTCACTTCTTAATAAAATGCCGGGTGACGATTGGCAGCGATTTGCAAATCTCAGGTTACTCTATGCCTACATGTATACCCATCCAGGTCACAAACTTTTATTTATGGGGTCTGAGATAGGCCAAACCGAAGAGTGGAATGTCGACGATGGTGTCCAATGGCATCTGCTCGATCACGATCCTCATCAAGGGATACAACTCTTGGTGAAAGATTTGAACGAGATATACAAGAGAGCTTCAGCACTATACAGGTATAGTTTTGAATCAAAGGGATTTCAGTGGATAGACCGGGGAGATCACGAGAACAGTATACTATCTTATATGAGACATGATGAAGAGAAAAAGCTACTTGTCGTCTGCAACTTCACACCGACGGCTCATGCATCATGTCGTGTAGGGATTCCTTCTCACTCAAGTTGGATTGAAATACTTAATACAAATGACGAAAAATATGGAGGTAGTCATACTTTTAATAATCTGTCAAAACTAAAAACAAGTGATATGTCTAGTCACGGGCATGGCTTTTCGATAGAATTAGCGATCCCTCCTTTGGCAGTGATTATCTTGGAGAATGAACTAGACGATATAGATAATTGAGATGAAAACGAAAACTGTGATCCACGTCTCCACTGAGTGTTATCCAGCAGCTAAAGCTGGGGGGATGGCCGATGTGGTCGGCAGTCTTCCAAAATATCTTAGTGATCACGGTTGGAGCCCAGTAGTAGTTACTCCTAGATATCTTTTGCCTTGGTTCGATAAGCAAAAACTTCGGAGAGAATATGCTGGTTCTTTTGTGATCGAAGATCAGAGTGTCATTTTTGAAGTTTATAGAATAAAGAAAGGAGATCTTCCTTTTGACTATTACTGCATAGATATCCCTGGCTTATTTGACCGTAATTCTATCTACCTCAATGAATCGGGTCATGGATATGAAGATGAACCGGAGCGCAATATTTCGTTTCAGCGGAGTGTCATCAAATGGTTGAGTGATCCAAAATCCAGTGTACAACCTGATCTCATACACTGTCATGATCATCAGACTGGATTTATTCCTTTTTTGATCAAGAACTCAAAAGAGGGTCAGGCCTTGAAGGACATTCCGACATTTTACACGATACATAACGGAGCATATAATAGTCGATACCCTTGGAACAGAATAGATTTATTTCCACATTTTCCTTCGAAGCTTACACAATTCTTAGAGTGGGAAGGGCATGTAGATGCTGTTGCTGCAGCGATACGATTTGCTGATCATGTGAATACTGTGTCTCCAAATTATTTAGAAGAACTGAAGCAGCAGTTAGCGCCACTTCGGTTTATGATGACCAAGAAACCAGAAAAGTTCTCTGGCACTTTAAATGGTATAGATACAGAAGAATGGAATCCCAAAACGGATAAACTACTTTCTAATCGCTTGACCACGACAGTTGATCAATATAAGAAAGTTAATAAAGCTGAGTTACTATCAGGCCTTTACCATCTAGATGGTATACCTCTGATCAGTTTTATCGGGAGATTTGCACATCAAAAGGGAGCAGACCTTTTAGTGCCGGCTATAGAACGTGTGCTGGCGAGGTTTGGATTTGTCAACTTTTTCATTCTTGGCTCAGGCGATCCATTTATCGAGCATAAAGTGCAAGAGCTTAGAGACAAGTATGCCGAGAGAGTAGGCTGCTACAGAGGATATAATGAGGCACTTGCTCATCAGGTTTATGCGTCCTCAGATTTCATCGTTATGCCATCCAGATTTGAGCCATGTGGGCTGAATCAGATGTTTGCTATGAGATATGGAGCTCTAGCCATAGCGAGGATGACTGGAGGACTAAAAGATACCGTCGTAGACTTTGAAGCTGAAGGACTAGGTATAGCATTTGACTACGATAGTGTGGATGATCTAACACATGCTATGGGAAGGGCTCTTTACTTATATAGAGATAAAAAGAGATTTAAGCAGATTAGAAAGTACGCCATGAAGAAGGACTTTTCTTGGCATCATTCTGCTAAGCAATATACGTCCATATATAACCAACTAACTACGAAGTAATGGAAACTAAAAAAACAATAGCTGTCATACTAGGAGGTGGTGTTGGGTCACGATTGTTTCCCCTCACGAAGGATCGGTCTAAACCAGCTGTGCCTATAGCTGGTAAGTTTAGATTGATAGACATACCGATCTCTAATTGTCTGAATTCCGGTATCAATCGGATGTTTGTGTTGACACAATTTAACTCAGCATCACTCAATCGTCATATAAAGAATGCGTACAGTTTTGATAGATTTTCAAGAGGGTTCGTAGATATCTTGGCAGCAGAACAAACTGCTGACAACCTGGACTGGTTTCAAGGTACTGCCGACGCAGTTAGGCAGGTCGTACAACATCTCGACCAGCACGAATTTGATAATGTCATGATACTCTCAGGAGATCAGTTATATCAGATGGATTTTGAAAAGATCCTGAGTTACCATATCGAGCAAAATGCGGAGGTAACTGTGGCCACGATACCTGTGGAAGCTAAGGATGCGACTGCTTTCGGCATCATGAAAGTCAACGAAAGTGGACTTATAGACAACTTCATAGAGAAACCCTCAAGCGATGTTTTATCCGAGTGGCAATCTGTTGTAGATAAAGAGTATGCCGATCAAGGAAAGCACTACTTAGCATCTATGGGCATATATGTTTTTACGGCAGGCATCTTGAGTAAGCTATTTGCAGAAAACCCAAAGGCAGTGGACTTCGGTAAAGAAATCATACCGTATGCTGTAGAGAGTGATCAATACAAAGCAGCTAGCTATGCCTTCGGTGGATACTGGACTGACATAGGTACTATCCGATCTTTTTTTGAGGCTAACCTTAGGCTAACAGACTATCTACCCGAGTTTAATCTCTTTGATAATGAAAATAAGATCTATACAAACTCTAGGATGCTTTCGCCGTCCAAGATCTTCGGTGCCCATCTCGACAAAACACTCGTAGCTGGTGGAAGTATCATACATGCAAAGAGTATCTATAGATCCGTGATAGGTGTGAGAGCTAGGATAGGAAAGGGTACCATCATAGATCACTGTGTCCTGATGGGTATAGATTATTATCAAACGCTCAATGATCTTGCACTTTACCCCGAAACCCCACTACTAGGAGTAGGTGAGAACTGCCATCTGAAAAATGTCATCGTTGATAAAAATGTGAAGATCGGAGATGGTTGTACGATCATCGGCTCAGCAGACCTAGATGATCATAAGGGAGAAGGGTATATCATAAAACAAGGGATCATCATCATAGAAAAAGGGACGGTGATAGCTGATAAAACACACATCGGGGCTCAAGTATGACATAAATTATGTGCCCCAATAGTAGTCTGATACTGTCACAGTTTATATGTTTGTCATTCGTCTATGAAAAAGGAGTCATGCCGTCTAGGTATAATCTCCGAGCTACTTGCATTTTATAAGTTTAGAGTTATACCGTTTTGAATAAAACTGAATTTTTTCCGGGCTCCTTAAAGAGCCATACTTGGACTGATGGTCGGTATGAAGGGCATACTGATCAGGGTAATATACTTCGAGTAGAACCTATCACTGATTATATCATAAGAGTAAGATATAGTAGCCGAGGATACTTCGAGAAGGACTTTTCTTATGCTATCGATCCTGCATTTGATAGATCGCCTACTGATATATCTTATAAAGATGGTCCAACAGTGACGGAGATCAGCACACCTCACGTGAAGTGTCGGATATGTAAGGCGGATAGTAAGGTGACCTTTCTCAATAAAGAAGATCATGTCATCAATAAGGATGAGAAGGGATTTCACTACGAAAGAGATACAGACTCGGGCAATGATATCGTCCAGATGTCAAAAACTGTGTATTCCTCAGAAGTCTTTTATGGCCTAGGAGACAAGCCTACAGAACTTAACCTGAAAGGGCGGAGATTTGAAAATTGGGGCATGGACTGCTATGGATATGATTATGGGTCAGACCCATTATATAAGAACATCCCTTTCTACTACGGACTACATGGAGGTATAGGATATGGGATCTTTTTTGATAATACCTTTAGGACATTCTTTGATTTTGGCAAAGAACGAAAAGAAGCTGCCAGCTTCTGGGCCCATGGCGGCGAGATGAATTACTATTTTATCGCTGGCCCTCGTCTTTTAGACGTTAATCAGAGATATGCTCAACTTACTGGGACACCTGATATGCCCGCTCTTTGGTCTTTAGGGTTTCAGCAGTGCAAGTGGAGTTACTATCCGGAGTCAGAAGTGAGGGAGGTCACTACAAAGATGCGCGACCTCAAGATCCCATGTGATGCCATCTATCTGGATATCGACTACATGGATGGATTCAGGTGATTTACCTGGGATAAGGAGAGATTTCCTGACCCTAAAGGTCTCGTCAGTGATCTGAAAGACCAAGGATATAAGACGATGGTTATCATAGACCCAGGTATCAAGAAAGATCCAGATTATTGGGTTTGTAAAGAGGGTGTGGAAAAGGGATACTTTCTGAGGAGATTAGATGGTCCATATGCAGAAGGCAAGGTGTGGCCCGGAGATTGTTACTTCCCGGATTATACAAATCCCGAAGTGAGAGAGTGGTGGGCAGATTTATATCAAGAACTGATAGGAGAGATAGGAGTCGCGGGAGTATGGAATGATATGAACGAACCAGCTCTTTTTGAAGTAGAGTCGAAGACGATGCCTGACGATGTGATGTTTCATTTTGAAGGTAGCCCTGCCAGTCATAGGAAGGCACACAACATCTATGGCCTTCAGATGGCGAGAGCCACATACGAAGGTGTCAAGAAACATGCAGGAGGACGACGTGGTCTGATCATCACAAGATCTGGATATAGCGGTCTTCAGAGATACTCAAGTGTATGGACCGGTGATAACATATCGACATGGCAGCATGTCTGGATTGCTGGTATTCAGTGCCAGAGGTTAGCTATCAGTGGAGTATCATTTGCGGGATCTGATATTGGCGGATTTATAGGCCAGCCCACTCCTAAGATGATGGCTCGATGGATCCAGTTAGCCATCTTCCATCCTTTCTGTAGAGTACATAGCTCACAAGACGATGGAGATCAAGAACCTTGGTCTTTTGGTGAGGAGACTCTTGATGTATTTAGAGAAGCGGTAGAGCTGAGGTACAAGATGCTTCCTTATCACTATACTGCTTTTTGGCAGCATCACAAGACAGGATATCCGATACTTACTCCCCTGAGCTTTTATGATCAGTATGACCCAGAGACTCACTCGAGGGATCATGAGTTTTTATGTGGTGATCATATACTCACTGCCCCTATCACGAAAGAAAAAGATGCGACCAAGGAGATATATCTCCCTCAAGGTAAATGGTTCAACTTCTGGGACGACTCTTTACACTTCGGAGGTGCCGAGACATCCTGTAAGCTCACTAATTATACTTTTCCTCTTTTTGTAAAAGAGGGCGCCATAATTCCTATGTACCCAGTCCAACAATATGTCGGCGAGAAGGTCATAGATACTGTATCTCTTCATATCTACTATAAGCAAGGAGAAGAAGTCTCATACTACTTCGATGATGCTCATGATGGATATGGTTATGAAGATGGGGATTATCGCGAAGCAAGATTTGATCTTGAGGGTAAGGGAGATCACTTGATTATCAAGCAAACTATAAAAGGGAACTACGATGGAGACCTTCAGTCCTACGAATGTGTCTTCCATGGGTTTCCGGCTCATATAAAAAATGTAATTGTAGACGACACCGAACACCCAGGTTTTGTGATCTCTGCTGGATTTAAACAAATCGTAGTGCGATGGTAACCTGCCCTAATACAATGTCGTATTGGTGCTGATATACCTTAACTTTATAATAACCCCAGTCTATCGTCTTCGCAAGATTAGGTAGATTAATTTGCAACCATTTAGTACCAGATTTATTACATGATAAACTACTGATCATGAAAAACATATTTAGGAAACTACTGAATAAGAAGAACTCTCCTTCTTTCAATAAAGAAGAATTGATAGAGATGAGTATATGCCCTAACTGCTGGGGACATCAGGAGTATCAGGATAGGTTTCAAAACCACGTGCAGAATCAAGGTGGTGAGCAGATCTTAAAGGATCCGAGAAATAAAAAGGCTTTTGTACAAAAGTTTGTTGAGAAGCACATCACAGGTATAAAGTTGATACAAGATGATGAAGGAGCTGCATGTCCCTCTTGCCGAACGAGATTCAAAAAAGTAAGAAACCAAGCAAGGTTTTCTAGTTGACTCTTAACATAGCTTTTGCTGTGGCCGAATATATAACTACGGCGTGAGCCTAACCTCTTGATTGTGGTAGTCACCTCTATGGTCTCGTACTTTGATAGACATAGCAGGTCGTACTCCGGTTTTTATAAACGAAAAGTCTACATCCCCATCTTCATCTATCGGGGGGCAGTCATATGTATTATTAGCGCTGGGCACATCAAATACTCCATCATAAGCTGTAGCAGAACTGAAAATCCCGAACTGCGGTAGTCTAGTCGTAGAGGAAACCTTGATAGATATGTCTTCTGCCACTCCATCTTTTAATCCACTTGCATCCACGGGACTGTTAAGTTCAACTCGTATTTCTTCTCTTTCAGGGGACGTGATAATTTGAGTTTGCGTTAAGTCTCCAACCTTGATGTATGCCCCGGCGAAGCCCAGTGTAGGTAAAGCTTGTATAAACCCTTCTTTGGAAAATTCGACTTCATTTACATAGCTTGGCAGGTAGACTTGTAAGATACCATTGGCATCCGTTCTCTCAAAAGTGTGTTCAGATCTATTTCCCCATACTGAGGCCATTTGTATGCCAGGTACTGGATATCCTTCATGATTAAAAACTTGAACCTCATAAGAGAATAGATCAGCTCGGCTCTCTTCAAGCAATCTTGTCTCGTCTTCGGTACATGCAGCAAGAAACAAGCAGATGAATAAAATTAGAACACTGTTTTTGTAGATCATAACTTCTTGATTGTGATTTATAAACGCTCACTAATCAAGGATTGTCGATGGGACTTTGTAGATATCTCGGAGTTGTAACTATTAATTTAATCTTAAATATGACATGCTATTGTAGAGGAAAACCAACCTAGTCTTCCATCTATTTGTCATCTTCAAGGATCTGTGCGTCACGATTGACTATGATGCTTGCATTGAGTTCGAACCCTGCCAGAAGAATAAAACAGTTGATCTGCAACCAAAGAAGTATGATGATCAACGTGGCTATGGAGCCATAGATCTCATTGTATTTGCCAAAGTTATTCAGGAAGTAGACAAAGCCGAAGGTGGCTAAGACACTGAAGACTGTTGCGACTATCGCCCCCGGATTGATAAACTTCAGTGGTCGATATATCGAAGGGCCATATCTATAGATAGTCGTTATGACGAGATAGAAAAGTAAGAATACCACAACCCACTTGCTCAGACTCAGAAGGATGCTTTGTATAAAGCTGATGGTTATAGAACTCGCCAAGGTATGTATGTAGTTCTGACCGATAACTATAAATACGGCTGCAACGATCAACATCAGCGATAACAGGAAGGTCAGGTTAAAAGCTACCCATCTTTTTTTCAGATAGCTACGAGACCTAAAGCTGACCTCGTAAGACTTGTCAAAGCCATACATCAAAGTCAACATGCCTGACGAAGCAAAAAATACTGCAAAGACAAAACCTACACCTTGGATGCTGAAGATGCCCTCGGGGTTAATACCATCTACGATCTGCGAAAAGTACTGTATCGCATAATCAGGTACAACACCATCTAAGTTACCCTCGAAGTCTTCGATCTTCTTTTCGACCCACGGAAGGATGGATATGAGTGGAAGTACAAATATGATAAAAGGAAAAATCGACAAGAAAAAACTGAAAGCGATGGAGTTAGCGCGTGTCATGATATCGTCGCGCTTGAGTTCTTTATATATGAAGGTCGCGATGTTATAAAGAGGTACACCGCTAAATCCTGGGAAGCTCACACTCTTGGACCAAGTTTCAACTTGCTCGACACGCTTTGGTCCGATCAGCCAATCTTCTAAATCTTTAAGCTGCTTTTTCAATAGTGTTTGCTAAATCTCTCAAGTAAAAACCGAGGACAAGATACAGGCTTATCAGTCTCCATATCTACATAGAAGAGTTTGACTTCGCCAGTATTAAGTAACTCTTCGTCAGTATTATATATCTCATGATGAAAGTGAAGTAAGCGACGTGGTAGTTCTCTGAGTTCTGTATGTATGGTTAGGATTTGATCATAGAGCGCAGGTAACTTATATCGACTGGACATTTCTAGTACAGGCATCATAATTTGATATTCGGCTTCGCACTGCTGGTATGTTATTCCTGTCGATCGCAGAAGCTCCGCTCGCCCTATCTCGTACATCCGAGCATAGTGCCCATAGTAGAGGTATCCCATCTGATCTGTATCAGCATATGTCACGCGATACTGCGTAGTGCCTCTTAGCATATCAGCTTCTTATGATAGGACAGGTCATACAGTGAGAACCGCCCCGAGCTCTTGATAGTTCGGCAGAAGGTATGGTGATGATGGTTCTGTTTAGATTATTTACGAAAGTGCGATCAACTAAACTATGTTTTATCAGACTATCACTATCCATGATCTTATATCCTGCCTCTTCAAAGGCCGCTAGTGTCTTTAGATTGCGATCATATGATATGGCCACTCCAGGTCTCAAGCACACAAGATTTACAGCGTCGGTCCACTGCTCACGCTCTTGATAAGGTGACTCTCCTCCTCCCGAGAAGATGTATCTCATATCTGGATGTATCTCAGCGCTGATATACTCTTTGATCGATGGATAGACGTCGTTAGATCCATCTCTATGATGTACGATGACGTTAGATCCCTCGCCGTCATAGACGATGGGCTTATGGCAAGCCACCAAGTCTTTATCCACTCTCGTAAATAATGTATCTATATGCATGAAGCTCCTTTCATTTGGGATATTGACCTGGACAACATGCTCAACTAGCTTCTTTTCAAAAAGGTAGTCTTTGAGACAGTGGAGCGCATAAGGTGTGGTACGCTCGCTACAGCCGATCAAAAGATGCTCGGGCTCAAACATCATGATGTCTCCACCCTCGGCACTGACTTGCTCCGCCTTAAGGGATGGAGGAAAGAGTTCGAGGTCGTTCATATCTATGATACGACCATCAGCCTTGGCTCCTTCAAATAATGGGTGATACTTGAAGATAAACCGACTGAGTAAGTTCTCCCTATAACGAGCTTCCTTAGCAGCCTTTGTGATAAGTATATGGTCCTTGATTGTGACTGCTATATCCCTTGTGAACATATAGTTAGGGATGGGATCGAATAAGATGCGCTCTTCATCATGTAGATAGCCCGTGATGAGCACTTGTGCTAACTCACGGTCGGTGAGACCTTCTAGATAATTTTCAAAGGAAGGAGGTAGCTCCTCAAATGCGATCACTCGATCTATCAACTCTTCCTTCACAGCATCACAAGCATCGATGGCCTCAGTGATAAGGTCTTCTGTCTCTAAGACATTATCAGCACCGACAAATAACTTAAGAACTTCGAGGAAGGCTTTGTACTCTTGACCCATGAGCGGATAGAATACGATATCGTCAAAGAGCAAGCTCTCGGCTCTCTTTGGTGATATCCTTGATATACCTTCGTCGGGAAAGTGGACGATGACTTTTTGAAGCTCACCGATTTCGTTATCTACGTACATGTCGCAAACTTAGATTTGTTTTATGGGATGGACAAATAAGTGAGAATTAGAGATTCATCTATATATGATGTATAAATCAGATGTAGGTTCACACCAAGTTTCTTCTACTTGTCATCTTTATAAGATATGGTGAAGTCATTTTGTTATCTGATCATCTTGTTTTTAGTGTTTACTTCTTGCAAGGATAGAGTCCCACAGGGTACTGAAGATCGAGTTGCTCAGTCTCCTTTTGCTCGTCTTGTAACCTATCAAATGGATACCTACATGTCTGAAGCGCAGGAGGACCACTTTCGCCATTCTGTTAGGTCCTTTTATATGGATGGTGATTCGATCAGTTTAGATAGTCTGATTCTGCTATATAAGCAGGAAGAGGTGGCTGCCATCTTTAGTGATATAGTTCTTCATCGCCCTAAGAAGGAGGTCTATGAAACAAAAGATGGAAAACCAGTAGTGATCAAGTTGGATAGTTCTGGTCAGGTGAAAAGTAGAGGAAGAGTAGAGTTTCACTATAGATATCTCATCCAGGCTTACTCGTATAATCACCTCGCGTCTCATGGTTTTTCTCCGACTCATGTGCAACTCTTGTATAACAAGTATAACAATCTCTTTATGTCACTTTCTTCAGTTGAGACAGGTGCCATGGATGCGATAGTTTATGACAAAAAGAGTGGTCATCGGTTAGGGGGATTTAAGGAGGACGATTACGCTGGGTCCTTCTATGTTGGTAACCTTACTAAGATACCAGTGGGTGTCGACACATTGAGTGTAGCCTTGAAAGTAGGAGAGCAGATATACCACCAGGATTTTGCATTCGCGGAGGTCATCGAGGATGGCGCAGAAGGTCAATAAAAGGAATGAGGGTTTTCGAGCCTCACTCTGCGTCCTCCTAGAGGAGGATAAAGGTGAGGAGAGTTGGGTTTGCTTTTTTTATAAGAACTGAAACTAAATGGGTCTCTCTCTACCATCTCAGGAAGCGGATAATATTTTTGTAAAAATATGTCCCCCTCCTAGAGGGGGATAAAAGATTGCGAAAATATGTCCCCTTTAGAGGGGGATATAGGGGGAGGAGAGTTGAAATACAAGAGCTATGATCTCTCTTATTCGGTCAGTGATATGATTGAGGAGGACGGTCTTAAAAGTATATT
>CAYYBR010000099.1:0-14445 GCA_964470035.1 uncultured Saprospiraceae bacterium | reverse complement strand
CCAACAAGAACGCTAGGTGCGTGTAACCCCTAGGCGACCTGACAGAGTGTTGCTGAAGTCTTCCATCCTCAGCAGTAAAGTTGAACTGCACAAATGCTGCTGCTCACTGCCGCTCTCTTGAGGCTAGAAGCCAACAAGATCGCTAGTTGCGTGCAACCCCTAGGCGACCTGACAGAGTGTTGCTGTAGGCTTCCAGCCTCAGCATTCGTCACATGTTCTTGCGACGTTGCATAGCACGTCTTGTCGACATGGTTCATGAATCACGCCCGTTGCGCCTGGAGACGCAACTCAACTGTAAAGTACGTCCGCAATCCAGTTGGTTGCGTTCATCTGGGAGTAACAGGGAGACAGAGTACGTCCGCAATCCAGTTGGTTGCGGTTCGTTCGCTGATGTGCTCTGGCACATCAGGTGACGCTAGGGCGTCACTGGACTCACTCATACCTAAGGGATTCTATGGGGTCTAGTCTTGAAGCTTTGAGAGCAGGATATAGGCCAGATATTATTCCTACAAATAAGCAGACTATAAAGGCTAATAGTATCCATGCCCATGGGATTAAGAACTGCGTATCCACAAAGAAGGTCACAGAGTTGCCTATGCCTATACCAAGGATGGCTCCTATCAAGCCACCGATCTGGGTGATCACCACCGCCTCAGTGAGAAACTGCAGTAAGATGTGCTTCCTCTTAGCGCCGATAGCCTTAGATACACCTATCTCTTTTGTTCTTTCTGTGACAGACACTAACATGATATTCATAAGACCTATAGAGGCTCCTAAGAGAGTCATCAAGGCGATAGCTATAGTTCCAAATCGTAGATTTCTTGTAAGGTCTTTTAAGGTTTTTAATACGCTGTCACTCTTGCGAATTTCAAAGTCATTGTCATCTGCAGCTCTTAATCTTCTGATTTTTCGCATAGGTGTGTACGCTGCACTTATAGCATCATTTAGTTCGGAGGTGATCTTAGTACCTACGATGATGTTGTAGTTTTTACGTGGAGAGCCGTACAGCTGTTTTGCCTTGGTGATTGATATAAAGATTCTTCGATCTTCATCAGACCCAAAGCTCCCTCCTTTGGATTCAAGTACTCCTACGACCTTATATTTGACAGCATCTATCGATATGATCTTGTTGATAGCATAGTCTGCTTTGTCATTAAAGAGCTCTTCTACGATGTCCATACCGATGATACACTTGTTGACTGAAGATCTAACTTCAGAACCAGTGAAGTTTCTTCCTGCCTCGAGATTATAACTAGAGACATCAAAGTAGTTTTCATCTATACCTCTGATCACTACTGTCGGATTAGTCTTCTGATCCAAGAATGAGATCTCTGCATTGCTAGTACAAAAAGCTTCTATGGAAACAGCCGTAGAACCATATTTATACTTGTCCTTGAAGGCCATGGCCTGATCGAAGATGATAGGCTCTGCTCGCTTAGTTTGTCGCCCATCACTGCTAGATCTGATGTTTTCACGTAAAGGCCGTATGCGATAAGAATTAGATCCCAGCCTGTTGAAACTATCATTCATGCTGAAGAGGATACCGTCTATGGCTGTTAGTATACCGACAAGACATGCTATGCCTACTGCTATGATCATCAGAGTTAAGGCAGTCCGGAGGAAGTTGGACTTCAGTGAGCGAAGCGCTAGCTTGATGTTTTCTGCTGTATTCAAAAGTTATATGAGTGACCCCGAACTCTAAGATATATGAGTTTGACAGAGTTAGTTGCTAGTTTAGATAGATGATGCGATTTACAAGACGAGAAGTTCACTTTTAGGTCATGTCTACCTAAAGTGTCCATAAAGTAAACCTAATACTTCATCGTGTATGATACCATTAGAAGCCATGATTTTACCACCAAAGATGATGTCATCACCAGCACTATAGTCATCGACTTTTCCGCCAGCTTCTTGGACGATCAGGATGCCAGCAGCGATATCCCATGCATTGATATTCGCTTCGTAGTAGCAATCAAACCTGCCACAAGCCACATAGACAAGATCTAGGGCAGCAGCTCCCATCCTTCGGATACCTCGAGCATGTCTCATCATATCGGTGAGCATAGATAACAGTGGAGTTACATCATCTTTACGATAAGGAAAGCCTGTTGCGACGATAGAGTCACTCAGCTGAGCAGTTTCACTAACGGTGATGACCTCACCATCGTGATAGGCACCACCACCTTTCCAAGCGTAATAGCAGTGATCAGTGGCGGCATTCAATACAACACCACAGACGATTTCACCTTCTATCATCAAGGCAACGCTCACAGCATAGTGTGGGATATTATGAAGAAAGTTTGTAGTGCCGTCAAGTGGGTCTATAATCCAAGTGCCTTCTTTTCTTACTTGGTCGACTGTATCTTCCTCTGTGATAAATCCTGAACCAGGATAAATGACACTCAGCGCTGCTACTAACTTTTCTTCTGCAGATTTGTCTACATACGAGACAAGACTGTTGTGCTCCTTAGTGATAATATCAGACTTACTGATTTTTTCAACTTCACTTCTGATAAACTCTCCTACAGATCTAACGACTGGTATAGTGAGCTCACATAGATTCTTATAATCTTTGTGTGTCATAAGATGCAAAGGTACACTAGAGACTGATGACAAATAGCATCTTTTTCAATGTTCAAATGATAGAATATGAGTAGAAGAAGGAAACTAGAGAAATTCGCAAGGCTACTTGAATACCCTCATGTCTATGAGATGACTGAGCCAGGAAATTCATTAGTTAAGCGAAGTCTTACCGAAGAGTTAGACCTTCGGGGGCAGTGGAAAACATCTGTCTTTGGTACCAAAGCACCTTTGTGTTTAGAGCTGGCCTGTGGACGAGGCGAATATAGTCTTGGCCTCGCCAGACTGTATCCTGATAGGTCTTTTCTTGGTTTGGATATAAAAGGCGCTCGGATATATCAAGGGGCCACTATAGCTCTGGAGGAAGAGCTCAGCAACGTTGCATTCCTAAGAATAAAAATAGAGCAGATAGAGCTCTACTTTGCTCCACAAGAAATCGATGAAATATGGATCACTTTTCCAGACCCATTTGCGGCTAAACCTAATAGGAGATTGACATCTCCAAGATTTCTGGATCGATATCATAAGTTACTATCCAAAGGAGCTAATGTACACCTGAAGACAGATGACGATGACTTGTATGAATATTCTGTCGAAATGGCTGAAGAACATACCAAATTTGAGATAATCGATAAAAGTGAAAATATCTCTCAAAAGAGAAAAATAGAGCCAGAATTAAACATTCGTACGTATTATGAGAAGATGCACCTTAACAACCAGAAAACAATAAAATATTTGCTTCTGAAGAAAATTGACTGATATTTGCAATAGATAATTTGGACGATGTGCGCTTTTGCTTACATATTCCAACATTATTTAAATCGAGTCACTTCCTATTGTGTAAGGAGAAGTGACTTGTATTAACCTCATTTAAAGTCAATTAATTAATTCTGATATTCTATATATTATGAAAACTAGTATGGCATATAGATTATTCCGATTGTATTTCAACGATAACGCGGATAACTATTCTCTCTTTGGTAATCGAGTACATAATCCACTTAATGAAGAGCATGTTATACCCCAGACTTCTGGAGCATTAGTGAGAGCACTACTTATCATCGGAGCTATCGCTGCAGTCATAGCTATCGCTACGCTCTAGCGCAGACCTTTCATTTACGTAAGTGAGATATAAGGATCGTCCTTAGATAGGTGGACTAAGGATTAGAGGGAGGGTGTCTCATCTCATGATACCATGGGAGGGCTTTAGCTCCATCAAGGGCTTCCTGTGCCTTGATATGTTCACCATTTGACTCGAGTAAGAAGATGAGATTATCAAAGTACTTCCAGTTATATGGATAGTACTTAGTGGCGAGATTAGCCCAAAAGGAGGCTTTTCTTTTACTGGATTCGTCGTCGAAGAAAGCAAAGAAATCACCACTGATATCGTATAGTTGATCGGCGATACTTTCTGAGATAGTGTAAATCTCAGCTAGAGAGTCTAGGGTCGAAGTCTGTGATGAGATTGAGTTTGCATCTATAGTAACATTATCACCTATGGCTGCTGCCATGTCCTTTGATATCTCCTCATGCAACATGCGATACTTTTCCTCATCTGCTATTTTCACATCTTCAGGTCGAGTGGGGATGATGTACTCATCTATAAGGTAGATGGCAAAGTCTCTGTACTTGTTGAGGTCATTTTGCTTATAAAAATCCAAGTATAGGTTATCGATCTTACGCGGTTTTACACCTTCTATACCTTTCATGATTTCGAGAGTTCTTTCGTACCCCCCTAGGTCTCCGTTGTTGAGATACTTTTTGAGAAAGGCATATACTGCGCGTTCTGTATCTGTCCTCCATGAGACCCACTCTTTACTATTGCGTCTGACATACATCTCAGCATAGCTCACTGTACCCGTGAGCGGAGCGATCCTTCCTAGATAGTCTAGATCCATGTTATTTACCTCGGGCATCACACGTCTGATATCTTCTTCTTGTATAGTACTGATCTTATCCAGATAGTTCATCGCAAGTTGATGCTTGCCATCGAACGTATGATCTACAGATATGTCGAGGATCTTTTTTAACTCTTGGAGAGTGTAATCTTTATAAATATTTGACTTCACAGCATCGAGATAGTCACGCTGACCATACAAAGCGGTTACCTTATCAGATAGGTCAAGAATCTCATACTTATTCTGAGCTCCTACATAGGTACTGATGACTTCGCCCCCAGGATTGAGATATAACAATGTTGGATAGACAGAAGCGCCATATCTCTGTGCTACTTGCTGGCCTCGCATAGGGTTTTCTGCATTGATCTTAACATTGATAAATCTGTCATTATAGTTGGCTTGGACTGAACTATCTACCCAGACATCTTTGTCCATCTTTAGACATGGTCCACACCAGATGGTATAGACATCTACAAAGATTAATTTATCCTCAGCTTTTGCCTGACTAAGGATCTGATCCCAACTATCAGGATGCCAGTCTAACTGAGCAACACTAGGTAGTGCAAGAATGGCGCACAGGAGAAGTATGAAAGCTCTCTTCATGAATCACATTTAGCACCACTTATGTGGGTGCAACCAGCAGTAATAATACAAAGCTCTATCTTAGTATTCAATACGTATAAAGTAATTATAACATATTATACATCATTCTCAACTGATGCGTTCTAATAATCCGTTCAGCGCATTACACCTAACAAGTATATAAACATTGATGAAAGCGTTTTTTACAGTTATACTGGTACTATTAGGAGAGTTTTTATGCTGCCAAGCTCTTAACACGACTTTAAGAGGTAGTTGGCAGGATCAATCGCTACCTACATCAGCTGGTTTGAGATATAATGATGTCTGGGGGTATGCTTCAGACGATGGAAGAGAATATGCCATCATCGGATCGCTCAACTTTACACACTTCATAGATGTCACTAATCCAGAATCACCCGTCGAGGTACACAGAGAGTCAGACCCTAATAGTTGTATATGGAGAGACTTCAAGACCTATGGTCACTATGCCTATGGGGTTGCTGAATTTTGTAATGCAGGTCTGGAGATATATGACCTTTCTACTCTACCAAACCCTCCAATCAAAGTATACGACTCTAATGAGTTTTTCACCAATGCTCATAATGTATGGATAGATACGACTACAGCTCGCCTGCATGCTGTTGGTCTAACCGATGGAAACGATATGATAACGCTTGATCTTTCTCAAAACCCTCAGAACCCTACTCTCGTAGCAGAAATAAGTTTTCTTGATTATGGATACGTGCACGATATCCATGTGGTTAATAATATCGCCTACACATCTCATGGATCCGATCGCCTATTGGTGATCTATAACTTGGATGCCTCTACTGGGCAACCAACTGTGATTTCTCAGATCCCTTCTAATGGATTCAATCATAGCTCTTGGGTAACTCCAGATGGGTCCGGTATAGTGATGGCTGATGAGACTAGTAATGCCCCTTTGATATTCGCAGACATCAGCGATATAGAAAATCCAGTGGAGACAGCAACTATCAAATCCACTTTGTTAGGTCCTAACGGAAGTATAGCACACAATCCCTTCATTGTAGGTGATGATTTTGTTGCCGTGGCATATTATGATGATGGTCTTCAGATATATAATATGGACGATCTGGGCAATCCTTTTCTAGCAGGTTATTATGATACAGATACCATCACTACGGTCTACAGGGCGGATGGTGCTTGGGGAACTTATCCTTATCTACCTTCTGGTAATATTATCAACTCAGATATTCTCTTTGGCTTAACAGTAGTACAGCCTTCATTTCCCTTGAGGGACTGTCTTTCAGATGTTGATGTATCGGGAGCTTATGATAATGAGTGGGAGCTTATTTCTAAGGATAGACTGACCAATTCAGCGTCTTACGCTGATAACGCCAGCCTTACCATCAGGGCTCCTGACTATGTCTCTGGGGCTCCTGACTTTATGATCGAACTAGGTTCTACTCTCGAAGTTTATATAGAAGACCTGTGTAACCAAGCATTGCGCTCTAAGGACAGTAACAAAGAGGTCATCATGATCGAATCTCTAGAAGATCAAGAGGTCGATAAAAAGTAATTACATCCAAGACTCTCGACTTAGCTCTACATGATAGAGTAGTTGGTCCATGAGAGTATTAGCCTGCGCTTTTTCTATATAGGGGATAGTGATATTTCCACCTGCCGTATAGACCACCAGTGATGCTAACTTTCTGCGCCACTGATATGGACTTTCCTTGATCTTCACACCTTGGATTTTATATAGGGGAAGTATAGCGTGTCGTAAGCCAATCGTCCCTCCACCTATATATAACTCAGTTCCATTGTAAGCATACTTTTTCTTGTTGTAATTCAACCATGCCGTATATATGATTATCGGCAGCAGTACGCTTAAGAAAACCGCTTGTAGTACAAGGCCTAGTAGGAGGAAGGTCGCTAACATTATGGCATACAAGAGAAGTATGTAGAAAAGCGCTCGATAGAACATATACCTAGACACCTTCATGTACGTCATCCCATGAGTGACATCAGTTCCTAGCCATGCTTGTTGTACAAAGTTGACATGTTGATAGTTGCAACCGGGGATTTTGATAGAGGCGCTTTCTTTTTTCCCTTCTCCACTTTTCGCTTGCGCAAATGTGATATTATATACACCCATCCATCGTTCTAGTATATTTTGACCCCACTTGAGTATCTGTATCTTATTATCAAGTGCGGCAAACTCTCTTCTCGTTATTAGGCCGTGTACAGCTTGAAACTTGGCTCCTTGGCGATAAAACTTTAGATCGTAGTATTTTAAAATCGTGGATATGACACTATACAAAAAGGCTGCGATCAGTGCACATATGACAACTATGATGATAAAGGTCATCGTTTGGCTGTGGATAAGTTCAAATCCATCTTGGTAGAAGCTCCTAACGATATTCTCGATGTCATCATCCAAAGTATATGAGTAGGAGTATAGAGTAAACAGTAGTCCTGTCACAACACCTATAGGCTTTAAGTGATTCTGGACTACTCCTACCTTTACAAGTTCGCTGATATTTAGTGCTAGGATATTCTTGATTGGTTCTTCTATGACTTTTTCTTCGGCATCCTTGATTTTCTGTCCAGAGGATGCTGCTTTGAGGCTGAGGATTCGTTCTCGTAGTGCATTGGCCGTTTCAAGGTCAAGTGCATCTATCTTGGTCTCTTGACTATCAGAGCCAGCCGTTTCTATCTCTACTTCAGTTACGTTAAAAAACTGATGTAAAAAGGTTTGATTAAAGTTGACGGACTGAATACGCTCAAAGGGGATGTCTAATTTCACCTTCCTGAGTAGTCCACTATTGATGATCAGTTCTTTATCTGATAACTGAATGAAATACTTGAAGTAGGCTATAACCGATGGTATAATACCTAGTACACCTAAGCCAGCAAGAGCTATTTCGATCCTCGAAAAAGTACTAGAGCCGCTACTTCCACCCAAAAACAAGGGTATAAAGAGTGGCCATACCTGCTTTAGTAACTTCTTGAATGACCTAAAGACGATGAAGATGATGGCAAGTTGAGATTGCCGCTGAGGTACAGCAAAAACGTCATTCTTCTTCATCACTATTAGACTTGTTCAAGATAAAGTGCTTGATAGACTGGGCAGTATCCATGGCAAGCCCGGATATGGCTAGGTCACTGCTAGATCCACCAGCTGTATAGACTTTGAGTTTACCGAGATCAAATATTCTCTCAATTGGACCTTGATGTACCTCTACGTGTTGGATTCTACTGAATGGTAAGACAGTATAATTACGCCAGAATAGCCCTGCTTGATAGATGATGTCCTTTTCTCGTAGTGCATATTTCTTGCGCTTAAATCCGAAGATCGTAGTGACGAAAGAAAAGATAATCAAAGCCACCAGTAGAGGCATCAGAACAAAAGATAACCAGTTAGGAGCATCCCAAAGGTTGAGATATATCAAGACCAACCCACCTCCTCCGAAGATCGTCCAAAAGATGGCACTGCCTAACAACTCTGCTGTGAGGTATCTTTTGTCTAAGCCCTCAAGATCAAGATCTTCGACCGACGGAATCTGATGACTCAGAACTTGATTATTAGAAAAAGTATCGTGAGAATTGTCATCCATGATGTTAAAGATAGTTGAGTAAGGCGATAGGTGTTATCCTAATCTTATATACGGTATAGGTATATAGACATAAGTATCACCTTAATATACTAATGACCAATAAAGAATAGGAATGTTTAGCCTGCCACAGCTTCTTCTGCTACTTCAGGCTGGTAAGCAAGCAGCATGTCATTATAAGGAATCACCGTGCCGAGTCCATGGTTTTTAAAGTAACTCTTGATGTCCTTAGCAGGCATATCACTAGCTACCATACAAAAGTCTCCTCCCCATGCCCCTAGTGATTTGATAGAGCCATCGAAGTCTTTAAACCGATCCTTGATTTTTTCGATACCGAGTTCCTTGGAGATGATATCCTCATGTTCATCCATAGCCGACCTGAAGGCCTTCAATCCCTTACAATGCGCAGCTATATCTGTGATAGTAGATATCTTTTCTGCAAGGGCTTTTCTTTTTTTAGACTGCTGTGAGTAGTGTATGATAGCATCACCACTACTTTGTTTTTTGCCCGTATAGACAAAGTAGAGTTGATCACTACAACCAGGATCAAAGTCTACCTCTTGGTAGTTTAATTGGTCTTCAAGTAACTGATATGTCAGTGGACCTTCTGATCCAGCACATGCGATATCATAGCCGCTACCATTGCTGACATAGAAGTGCAAGTGAAAAGGATTTACATCTGCCCATTGGGCAACATTAAAGATCACACTGCTACTGCTACCAAGACCCCAGTCTCGATTAAACTCAAGTCTGTTGATGACTTTAAAGCCGTTCCAGTTATTGAGAAACTCCGTGTTATATCTGACGGCTCCTTTAAGAAGCTTTTGGACGAACTTAGACGTTCTATCATCGGAGGTACGTATAGATGAGAAGTCATACAAGGATATCTGAGCCTCAAACCAAAGTTCTCCGCTTGCGTCGTATGCCTCCCAGATAAGATCAGAACCGCGATGGGGTTTCACCTCCATTGACTGACCAAATCTAGTGGGTATAGCTAGAGCTTTAGCACCGTCTAAAACTGCATATTCTCCGAAGAGCAGCAACTTTCCATTTCCGCGATATAATTTCTTAGGCACTAGATATGTGTCAAAACTGGCTCGAATATAGAAAGAAAAAGATGTATTAGAATAAATTCTATATGAATTTATTTTAACCTCCCCAGATCTAATGATAAAAGACTTTTCCTTCTAGTTAATCTTGGCATCTACAGATCTCTGATTATCAAGAAAATCTCTAACCCCTCGATGCGATATTACCTTATCCTTGAAGTAATCCAATGCCATTTTGAATTCTTGTTCTGTTGCCTTAAGCTGATATAGCACGTTAGATAAGTGCATCTTCATATGACCTTTTTGGATCCCAGTGGATATAAGAGACCTTAAAGCACCGAAGTTTTGTGCGAGCCCTGTAGAAGCTAAGATCATCATGAGCTCTTTAGAGTCAGGCTGTCCTAGCAACTCCAGACTTACCTTAGCGAGAGGGTGCAGCTGAGTAAGCCCACCGATAGTACCAACTGCCATCGGTACTTCTATCCAAGTTCGAAAGATGTCATTATCCACTTCACAATGTGTCAAAGATCTGTACTGACCGTCTCTCGAGGCATATGTATGACCGCAAGCTTCGATAGCTCTAAAGTCATTGCCCGTCGCTAAGACTACAGCGTCTATACCGTTATAGATGCCTTTGTTATGAGTGGTGGCTCGATAAGGATCGATGTGTGCTATTCTTACTGCCTTCTTGTATTTGTAGGCGAACTCCTCACCACTGAGATTTGCAACCGTCCCGACCTCGCTCAGCTTACAAGCCACCTCACTTCTCACGATACAGTTGGGCGTATAGTTAGATAGGATGCACATCACTATCTGAAGCCTACTTCGATCCCCATATGTTTTTCTATGATGAGATATCATCGCTTTCGCAAATGTCTCTAGCACGCTGTTGATAAAGTTCGCGCCCATAGATTCGCAGGTCTCAAACGTCATCCTTATCTGATAGTATTCTGGTTCTTCTGAGAAGTCTAGCAGCTCTATTGTCTTGATACCGCCACCTCTTTCATTCATGTTGCAGACGATACCATCACAACTTTTTAGTATTTCGCTTTTATGAGTTTCGAAATACTCTCTCAGCACAGCAGTGCCCTGGTCACAGGTAAGATGTATTTGGCCTACTTTTTCGGTAGCGACCACTTCGGCATTAAATCCACCTCGTTCGCTCCAAAATTTAGCTGCTGCAGAGGCCGCTGCAACCACTGAGCTTTCTTCGATAACCATCGGCACGGCATAGGCCTTACCATTTATCAGAAAGTTAGGGGCTATACTATATGGCATAGGAAAGTTGGTCAATGTATTCTCACTAAAGCCATTCAGTATCTGCTGAAGGTCTGGATCATCATGATCAAATCCAGAGAGTAGTTCACCCAACCCTTTTTTCTCTGTTGTAAAGTTTTCTTGTAACCAGTTGATCTTCTCTCCAATGGTCAACTTCGAAAATCCCGCTATCAACTTTTTTGATTTCTTCATCACTAACCGCCCTTATTGATCTTCAGATATCTCATGGCAAAAGCATAGCCTTGCGTCTGTTTTTCGGCAAAAGCCGCTAACTCATCATAGTGACCCATAGCGTGCTTCAAAAATCCTGAGGCTTGACCATAGACGGAGTTATATGGCATAACCTCATTGTAGTAATACCCATCCAGATAAGTCTTTATACCACCAGATATGATAAACTCCTTACACCTTACTTCTTCTCGTTCTGATATATCGATGATGCTATGGATCATGTCATCTGCTGTATGACCAACAAAGCAGATTGGATCGATCTCATCCTCCTGAGATTCTCTCATCTCTTCCAACTTAGCAAAATTAGTCCCTCCGTATGCGCCAAACTCTAGGGCAGCTATCGGAAGTTTGATCAATGACTCTATGCTTAATGGTCCCATCCCTTGCCCGACTTCCTTTACTACGATCTTATAGTCGACCTTCTCCAGGAGTTGTTCGATAGCATCTATAGGAGCGAGATCTTTGATTACATCTCCTTCTGGCTGTAGCCACTCTTGTACTGGATTTATATGGACGATCAGTCCATCGGCTTGGATTTTATCAAGCATCTCTCTTATCTTATCCAGACTATCTTGAGCTATAAGTTCATTGAGTTGAGCTATACCAAGATTGGCATAAAGTGGCTGGTCACCGATATATGGCCTTACAGCAAAATCCTCTAAGTGTTCGTCTGATGTCAGCAGCTTGCGACAAGATCCTAGCCCCATGCCAAGACCAAAATCTTTACAGACGCGTGCCAGATTGCGATTGATATCACGAGCGATACCAGTACCACCTGTCATACTAGATACCCAGATGGGAAATCTCATCGGTCGACCTAAGAAGTATCCATCTAGTGATACGTCCTTGCGAGGATGTGTCGTAAGAGCTGGTTCATAAGAGAATCTTGTATCCCTGAGAGCTCTTTCCGTTGCGGATCTAAAAGCTAGATCTATGTGATCTTTTTTACGGTCTGCGATTGGTTCGATGTCTGGTTTCATATCCACTGTCCACAGCAGTTCTTAAAGGATGAAGATAACATATACTTAAGAGTAGGTTGAAGAGGAATCATACTAATCGAAGATCCGAGATCGTTTTACCGACTCTTAACATACTAACCCATGCATAATCTCATTTGTTTATCACTGTTTCTCTCTGTTTCTATCATTTGTACTGCACAGGTAGACCGCGAAGCAGCGACTCATTATAATGAAGCTGTGCTAGCGTATAAAGCCAATGATTATGAAAGCGCTGTGGAAGCTTATGGTAGAGCTATAACGATCGATCCTACATATTATAAGGCGCGATATAATAGAGCAAAGGTTAATCTGCGACTAAAAGAATATACAAAAGCCCTGGGCGATCTAACGCGGTGCTCCAAACTACAACCCGAAGAGCCAAAGGTTTGGAAATACCAGGGATATGCTTACATGCAAATCAAGGACTATCCCAGAGCCATAAATAGCTACAACAAATCACTCGCCTTAGATCCTGACCAGCCTGATTGTCTGAGTAATCGAGCTATGGCATTCATGCAAGAAAAGAAATATGACCGGGCCATTGGAGACCTCGAGAAAGTGCTTGCAAATGATCCTAACCAGGAGATAGCTACTTATAATCTAGCTCTTTCATATGTCAAGACCGATCAACATGATAAAGCGATATCGGTATATGATCGCCTCGTGGAGATGAACTATAAAGCTGATATAGCTAGCACAGAAAAAGCCCGCATTCATTTTAATAAAGGTGATTATGCTCTTGCTCTTAAGGAGTTCGATCGCAGATTATCTCTTGGTGAAGCTAAGGCTGAAGTACATTATATGCGAGGATTTAGTTTATTGAAGCAAGATGATTTGGAGCATGCGGATGACGCATTTGCGAAAGCGATATCTAAAGACCCGTCGCACAAGCCATCCATACAGAATAAGGCATTCACTTCGTATAAGCTTGGTAACTATAAGGAGGCTGTCGAGGATTTTTCTAGACTGCTAGAGGTGCAGCCAGCCGATGTAGGGACTAGATTAAACCGTGGTCTAGCTTCACTACAGATGAAAGATTATGCATCAGCTACAAAAGACCTGTCTTTAGTAATCAAGCAGGACCCTGATCATGCGATTGCATATTACAATCGTGCTTCGGCGCTGAGCAGTATGTCCAAAAAATCTGAAGCCTGCGAAGATATGAGGCAGGCCGCTAAGCTTGGGTATAGCGAAGCTTTCAACCACATAAGATCTCTTTGTGAAGACCTGGCAGATAGCGTAGACTAATTCTGATTAGTGCGATATTTTTGCTGATTATCAGTTAGTTATACCAACAATATTGCTTTTTCTCTGCTCTACATTGCAATCCACGCTCCATGCCGTTACTTTTGCGCCTCTTTAGTGCATAAAAGATAATAATTAACGTGGATACACTTAGCTATAAAACAAAGTCTCTTCGCAAGGAAGATGTAGAACGAGACTGGTATGTGGTGGATGCCGCCGGACAGTCAGTAGGTCGTATGTGTACGACTATCGCGACGATGCTCCGTGGCAAACACAAACCGTCATACACACCACATGTAGATAATGGTGATAACATCATCGTCATCAATGCAGAGAAGGTTTCTTTCTCGGGTAACAAGTGGAAGAACAAAGTATACTTGAGATACTCAGGATACCCTGGTGGTCTTAAGAGGCGTACGGCAGAAGAGATGCTAGCAAAGCGACCAGAAGCCATCGTAGAGAAAGCGATAAGAGGTATGCTTCCAAAAGGAAGACTAGGACGCGCTATGTTTCGCAAATTATATGTGTACACGGGATCAGATCATCCGCATGAGGCACAACAACCTAAGACTCTTAACATATAACTATGGAGACGATAAATAAGATAGGTAGACGAAAGGCTTCTGTAGCCAGAGTATATCTCTCGCCAGGTAAAGGTGAGGTGACTATCAACGGTAAAGATTACAAGGAATATTTTCCGCTACAGTACCTGAGATACAACATAGAGCATCCTTTAAAACTTACTGACAATGTCAACACATACGACATCAAAGTCAATGTAAGAGGTGGCGGTGTAAAAGGTCAGGCTGAAGCTATCAGACTTGGTATATCTAGAGCCTTAGTAGAGCTCAATATCGAGAACAAGCAAAGCCTTAAAGAAAATAAATACCTGACTAGAGATGCAAGAGTGGTAGAACGTAAGAAATACGGTAAGCCTAAGGCCCGTAAGAGCTTCCAGTTCTCTAAGCGTTAATTATATCACCCT
>CAYYBR010000098.1:0-14620 GCA_964470035.1 uncultured Saprospiraceae bacterium | reverse complement strand
GGAACAGGTAAAGATGGACGTATCACAAAAGCCGACGCACAGGCAGCCAAAGCCCCTGCTCAAGCTACTGCATCAGCACCTAAAGTGATCACCTCGGCACCTACAGCCAGTTTCAGCCGAGAGACAAGTAGAGAGAAGATGACAAGGATGCGACGCACGATCGCCGCTAACCTAGTTGCTGCCAAAAATGAGTCTGCCATGCTCACCACTTTTAATGAGGTGGATCTCTCAGCCATCAAGGCACTAAGAAAAAAGTATCAAGAAGACTTCGTCGCTAAGTATGGTATCAAACTAGGTTTCATGTCCTTATTTGCGAAGGCATGTGCTCAAGTACTCATGGAGATGCCAGATGTCAATGCCCAGCTGGATGGCAACGAGATCATCAAACACGACTATGTAGATATATCAATCGCTATATCTACACCAACAGGCCTTGTCGTTCCTCCAGTGAAAAATGTAGAGTCGCTTAGTCTTGCGGAGATCGAACATGCTATCAAGGAACTAGCTATCAAAGCGAGAGAAGGTAGTCTTACACTAGATGAGATGCGAGGAGGGACATTTACCATAACCAATGGTGGAGTCTTTGGATCGCTCTTAAGCACACCTATCCTCAACAGACCACAGTCTGCCGTACTCGGTATGCACGGGATCAAAGATCGTGCAGTCGTAGTCGATGGTGAGATCGTGGTAAGACCCATGATGTATCTAGCCATGTCATACGATCACCAGGTGATCGATGGAAGTAGTTCTGTCACTTACTTAGTAAAAGTGATCAAGCTGCTCGAAGACCCTATGAGATTGATGATGCATCTATAGGGCTAATCATTAATATGTAACTTGCTGGCAATAAAGTAGTCCTAACATGACCTTACAAGAGTTTTTTGATATGCTATCGCACAACCCTGCGATTCTACTCTTTTACTTTTGTGCTATACCGCTTACTGCTTTTCTGGCAGGAGTGTTTGGCAAAGGAGAAGGTCACTTGACACCTTGGAAAGAACTTTATAGCTTTTTATCCTTTGCTGTTGCGATCCCAGGGTTATTTGCAGTGATCTTGAATGTCTATCTCTTCCTTTTCGAGAAGCAACCTATCCTTGAGACTAACATCTATACACAGATCCTGCCTATACTTATTATGTTCATTACATTTTGGCTCATCCAGCGTAATGTGCCCATAGGCCTGATCCCTGGATATGACAAGTTATCGGGGTTACTGATGATCGTCTTTCCGATACTTGCTGTGATGTGGCTTTTGGACAGGTTTCGCATCATCGCCTTTACATACATGCCGTTTCACTATGTCTTGATTGCACTTGCTGTAGCTTTCGTTTTGGTCAGAATTGGCCTAAAACGCTCCTTTTCGCCCTCCGAACAGGCAGAATAATACCGTTTATCGAGTTTTTGCTAGGAAAATCGAGAAATTCCTCGGATTTGTCGGACTTACTTTCTGGGCACCAGACTTTCGTACAACTTTGAGGTATCGAAACAAGAAATAAAATTGCTATGAAAACTTTAAAATTAGATCATTACTGTAGACTTGGACTTTTAGTTATCACCTTAGTAAGCTACATCGGCGTACTCTCGCTCCACATGATCTTATGATCATCACTCCATCATAATAACAAGCCCTTAAAAAATCGAAGCCATGTTACCGTTGTAACGTGGCTTTTTTTCTACTATACTTTAATCCACTTTCGTAAATATCTGCATCCCTCATATCTTGGTGGTATAATCTGTAGAAGTGGCTACTAAGAAATATGATGAAATTTTAGATATCCCTGGTGAATCCGGTCTTCCTATCGTAGGCAACCTCTTTCAAATGCTCAAGGAGGGCGGAGGATATTATGATCGACTAAGGGCTAAGTATGGCGATGTCTATAAGTCGAGGAGTTTATTTGGGTCAGGTATCATCCTTACCGGACCTACAGCTGTAAAGTTCTTTTTAGTTGAGCAGTCGAAATTCACTTCCAGCCAAGAGGCCTGGGAAAAATCTCTCGGCACCTTATTTCCTAATGGCTTGATGCTGATGGATGGTGATCGCCACAAATATCACAGAAGCATCATGCATGAGGCATTTAAGAAAGACCCCATGCAAGGCTATGTAGATATCATGCCCAACATCATCTCCAATGCTATCGATCAACTAGAAGGTAAAGATGAGGTGCTATTTTTTCCTTTTGCCAAAGAACTCACTATAAGCTTAGCATCAGAAGTATTTTTTGGCATCACCGATAGTAAGGAGATAGCCAAGCTCAACGAAGCCATAACTAACATCGTCAATGCAGCACTAGCCATCCCTATCTCCTTACCCTTTACGAAGTATGGACGAGGACTCAAGGGAAGAAGATTTTTGGTGGATTACTTCCGGTCTATCATCGATGAGAGAAGAAATCAACCTGGGAAAGATTTATTCAGTAGGCTCTGTATCGCTAAAAATGAAGATGGAGATACCTTCACAGATCAAGAAATCATCGATCATCTCATCTTTGTTTTGATGGCTGCACATGATACCACTGCTATCACTGTGAGTTTTTTGACTTACTTCTTGGCAAAGCATCCTGATTGGCAAAAAGTTGTCCTTGATGAAATCAACGCCTTTGATTTTAATGCTCCACTGCAAGTTAAGGACCTACGACAACTAGAGAATCTCGGGCTAGTGATGAAAGAAACTCTCCGCATACACCCACCTCTTGTAACTGTTACACGTAAACTCGAAAAGGATATAACCTTCGAGGGTTACACGCTTCCTAAAGATGCCTTGATTAGTTTGATGTTTCATTGCACCCACAGAGATGTCAGCGTCTGGGACGATACTGACAAATTTGATCCACTTCGCTTTTCCAAAGAGCGTCGCGAAGAACAAAGGTGCCCATTTGCATATGCTCCATTTGGAGCAGGACCTCACCACTGTATCGGATATCAGTTCGCCGAATTACAAATTAAACTTGTGATCTCAGAATTGATTAAGCGCTATGAAGTATCAGTTCCTGAAGGATATGAATGCCCCATCAGGGATTTTCCTCTTAAACAGCCTACTGACAACCTGCCCATAACTCTCAAAAGAAGAAGTTGATAGATACTTTGATGATTTTCTTCACAGCACTTTGTACCCGATAGCTGTAATATATTTTTCGCGGCATATCTTAGGAGGACAATCTGATAAAATGAAACGGTTACTCATCCTTTTATTGAGCACTTTTCTGCTTACACAAGCCTTCGGGCAAAAAACACAAAAGCCAGTTCTCCATGCTAAAAAGTGGCTAGCCATCACAGGAAAGCCTCTAGGAGCGACGGCGGGCTCTATGATTTTTCAAAAAGGAGGTAATGCTGTAGATGCAGCCTGTGCGATGCTAGCTGCTACTGCCACGATGTGGGATGTACTTAGTTGGGGTGGCGAGACCCAAGCACTCATCTATAATCCAACTACCGGCAAAGTCATCGGCATCAATGCCCTTGGCGTAGCTCCCAGCGGTGCAACAGCTCAACACTTCATAGATCAAGGATTAAAGTATCCTCCTCGATATGGAGTAGAAGCAGCAGTTACTCCTGGCACTCCAGGAGGACTTATGACTATGCTAGCAGAGTGGGGTTCTATGTCTCTTGAGGAAGTACTTGCTCCAGCAATTCATATGGCAGGTGGTTATCCCATCGAAGCACAAGCAGCTGATGCCATAGAACAATACAAGGAAGCCATCAACGAGTGGCCGTATTCTAAAAGAGTCTATCTCACCCATCAGGGTCAAGAAAGAGAAGCACCATATGCAGGAGAGATCTTTATACAAGAAGATCTCAAGACCACATTGCAACAGTTAGTCGAAGCAGAACAAGAAGCACTTCAAGAAGGGAAAAGCAGAAAAGAAGCGATCTATGCAGCGTATGACCGATTTTATCGAGGTGATATAGCAGAAGAGATCGTCCGTGGCACCCAGGAGCAAGGTGGTCTGATTACTATGGAAGATCTTGATAGTTGGGAAGTATACATCGAGGAGCCCGATCACACTAACTACAAAGGCATCGATGTATATAAACTAACCTCTTGGGTACAAGGACCCGTGATGCTCCAAGCTCTTAATATGATAGAGTCTATGGATCTATCTACTATGCCTTATAACTCAACTAAGTACATGCACATGCTCTATCAAGTGATGAATATGACTTTTGCTGATAGAGACTTCTACTATGGTGATCCATACTATGAACCCAAGGAGCCGATGAGCGGATTACTATCTAAGCAATATGCAAAAGATCGTGCTGCCCAGATAGACTGGGATATGAACGATCCATCTATAGGGCCAGGAGATCCCTATCCATATCAAGGTGAGGTCAATCCATATCTGGAGTATATAGAAGGATGGGATACCACCGCCACAACCAGCCACTTCTTATCGCCTAGTCAGGATAATCAATGGGCAGACGAAGCCTTTTATACAGGTACAACATCTATACAAGCGGCAGATGCTGACGGCTGGGTCGTCTCTATAACTCCAAGCGGCGGCTGGATCCCTGCCGTGATCGCTGGCAATACTGGTGTAGGTCTTAGTCAGCGTCTACAGAGCTTTGTTCTCCACCCCGAAGAAAATCCATACAATGTGATAGAACCTGGAAAGCGACCACGTGCGACACTTACACCCAGCATGGCGCTCAAGGATGGCAAGCCGTATGTCTCCTTTGCAGTGCAAGGTGGAGATAGCCAAGACCAAAACTCCCTCCAGTTCTTTTTAAACATGGTAGAATTCGGTATGAATGTCCAAGAAGCAGTAGAAGCAGCTAACATCAATAGCTTTCAGATGCGCGGCTCTTTTGATCAACATAAGATCAGTCCTGGTCGACTACTCATCCATAGCGACACTCCTTACTGGACGAGAAGAGATCTCAAGAAGATGGGCTATAAACTGGAAGATGCAGATCGCACCTCTGGTCCTCTGAATGCTATCTTCTTTGACTGGGACCAAGGGAGTATGTGGGGAGGTAGTAGTAATCACGGCGAAGACTATGGTATAGGTTGGTAGGTAAAGTAGTATTGATGCAGAAGTACCGACGTAATATGAGGTCAGAATTAGGTGGCTTTTACTTATTGAGCATTAAAAAGTAAGATCGAATTATCTTGTGGTTATGGCGATATCACTACCATTCACTAATGACGCTATAGTACTAGGTATCCTCCTTGGGATTCTCGCTATAGTCATGTACACGAGTCACTCTGATCATCCGGGTTGGAAGAAATTCTATAAGTACTGCCCGGCTTTAATCCTGTGTTACTTCGTACCCGCGCTGATGCACTGGCCATTAGGCATTATAGATCCTGAGCAGTCATCACTTTACTACATGGCGTCGCGATATCTATTGCCAGCCAGTTTGGTGCTTCTTTGTTTAAGTATAGATCTCAAAGCTATAGCCGGGCTCGGAAGTAAAGCTCTTATCATTTTTGGAGTGGCAACATTAGGAATTGTGTTGGGAGGTCCAATCGCACTTTTTGTTACTGCCACGATTTTTCCTGATGCCGTGGGTGTAACACCAGATCAGCTTTGGAGAGGTCTATCGACAGTAGCTGGAAGCTGGATCGGTGGAGGAGCGAATCAAGCTGCTATGAAGGAGATATATGAAGTCGGTGATAACTTATTTGGAACCATGATCATCGTTGACATCCTGATAGGTAACATGTGGTTGGGCTTTCTGCTATACGGCATCAACTTTTCTGATAAAATAGACAATTGGCTGTCGGCAGATAATAGCAGTATAGAAACCCTCAAGCAAAAAGTCGAAAACTATCGACTTAGTGTAGAAAGAAAGATGACGACCAAAGACTTATATATGATAGCCGGTATAGCCTTTGGTGCAGTCGCCCTATCACATCTGGGTTCAGAGATCATCGTCCCGATGTTTGATAGCATATCCGATACTATCAATCGCCTGCGGCTCAATTCTCTTCTATCAGGATTCTTTTGGTTAGTAGTTATATCCACTACTATAGGCGTGGCGCTCAGCTTTACGGATGCGAGAAAGTTAGAAGGTGTTGGAGCATCTAGATTTGGATCACTCTTCATCTATATCCTCGTAGCGACGATAGGTATGAAGATGAACATCGGTGAGATCTTCGAAAATCTCGGTCTCTTTGCGATTGGAGCCATCTGGATGCTCATCCATGTTATCTCACTTGTCATCGCTGCTAAGTTGATCAAAGCACCTTACTTCTTTGTAGCAGTCGGCAGTACAGCCAATGTAGGAGGTGCCGCATCTGCACCAGTTGTAGCTAATGCCTTCCACCCAGCACTTGCTCCTGTGGGAGTATTACTGGCAGTGCTTGGATATGCCCTTGGTACTTATGGTGCAATTATCTGTGCAGAGCTGATGAGAGTGGCAGCGAGCGGGATGTAAAGCCTACAGTCGAGTCAGTACTATACCATTACATAAGCACTGACCAATCTTCATGGCCTCCACCTGCACGACCTACCCAGTCTTTGAATTCTTCATTGCCCCCACGCACACTCCAGTCGCTATCGATAGCAAGCTTTGAACTAATTCCTCCGCGCGGATTACAAATCATCGAGATACGAAGTCTCTTTGGCTGATATACTTCCATGAGGTGATCATAAAAGATATTGATCAGTCTTTCGTATGAGACAACGATGTCTCTGAGGTGAAAGCTATATTGCTTCAGAGATTTCAACTCTATGATCTTATCAGAAGGATACATCGTGAGATATACAGTAGCAAAATCAGGTTGTTCTCTTACACCAAGAAAAGTGAATTCTGGTATTTTAATTTTTATCTCATAGGCCTCCCTTGTAGGATTTGGAATTGCCTTGAGTATACTCTTATCGATTTCTTTATAAAGCTTAGTAGCCATAATACCCTTTCATGTGAGGGGCAAATGTAACACGTCTATAGAACACAGACATCTTTATCCAAGTTAATATTCATATGCCACTTATCGAATACACTAAGCGCGGTCTGTACTGTCCCCAGGCCAATGTATATATAGATCCTTGGCGTAAAGTCGATAATGCATTGATAACACATGGCCATAGCGACCATGCTCGATGGGGGCACAAGTACTATGTATGTGCTTCCACTTCCGTAAATATTTTAAAGCACCGACTAGGGCATGATATCAATATCCGAGGCTTGAGCTGGGGAGAAGTTCTCTCCGTCAAAGGCGTAAAATTCTCCTTTCATCCTGCTGGACATATCACCGGATCAGCACAGATAAGAGTAGAATATAAAGGAGAAGTCTGGGTCTGCACTGGAGACTATAAAATAGAAGATGACGGTCTCTGCACTCCCTTCGAACCTATCCGATGTCACCACTTTATCACCGAATGCACTTTTGGACTGCCTGTCTATAAGTGGTCTCCTCAAGAGAATGTCATCGAGGACATAAAAAGGTGGTGGTCGATCAATGCATCGCAAGGTCGGCCCTCTGTTATCACCGCCTACTCCCTAGGAAAAGCACAGCGCATCATACATAGTCTTGGAGCAGATATCGGCCCAATCTTCACGCATGGCGCGGTCGAAAAAATGAATGAAGTCTATCGTGCCTCTGGCATAGACCTACCTATGACAAGGCACTTGACAAAAAATAGTGATAAACAAGAGATCAAGAAGGCTTTGATTGTAACTCCGGGATCTGCAGTTGGTACATCTTGGATGAATATGGCCAAAGGATACTCTCTAGCTGTAGCTTCAGGATGGATGGCAGTAAGAGGCAATAGGCGACGACGCGGAGCTGACCAAGGATTTGTCCTATCTGATCATTGTGATTGGGATGGATTAAATAGTGCTATCAAGGCGACAGAAGCCACCCACATCTACCCCACTCATGGCAACACAGTATCTTTCTCCAAGTGGCTTCGAGAACAAGGATATCAAGCCCGACCTATAGAAACTGAGTATGGGGATGATCAGGATGATGACATACTTCCTGTGACGGAGGGTACATAGTTGTATCGATACTCTTCGATGAACTACAGGGTATGACTAGCACTAATAAAAGTGGTATAATCCCGACATGTTGGCCAATCAATGAGCTAACATATATGGTGAAGGCATATACCTTAGTTGTAACCTTGTGAAGCGATGGTATGCTAATGCAGTTGGGATGATAATGCTTCTTATGTTCTTGATAAGTTGCTCCTCACCTGAAGTATCTACAAGTGATAGATCATCTAGCGGTTTTCCAGGATATGAGATAAGGGAGGCAAGAAAATCATTCTCTAAAAGGAGTCAATATGTATCTACTTCTGATCACGAATCACTTGCGATAGATATATATCTTCCTCAAGGACATCATGACGAGAAGTACCCTACGATACTCTATCAGACAAAATATTGGAGATCCATAGGGATCAACTTTCCTTTTTCACTTTTTGTAGATGAGCTTAACATCAATCCTGCTGGGACATATATCCGAGGATTGGTAGAACAAGGTTATGCTGTAGTGGCTGTTGATATAAGAGGACCTGGTGCCTCCACTGGTACATGGGAAGTTCCATTTGGGCCAAGGGAAAGACAAGATGCTTATGAGGTCTGTGATTGGATCATCTCTCAGCAGTGGTCTGATAGACAGATAGCGACATTAGGTATTTCTTTTTCTGCCATAACCGCCGATGTAGCTATAGCCTCTGGTCATCCAAATATTAAAGCCCATATGCCCATGTTTGGACCATATGATCTTTATGAGGATTTAGTCTTCCCTGGTGGGATCTATCATGAGTTTTATTTACGAGAGTGGCAAAATCTCAATAAGGTTTTAGACAAGGACAAACCACCTGTGTCTAATGTCTTGATTAAAACAGCTGTTAAAGGAGTCGCACGCATCAAAGGGAATAAACACCTTTTTAAAAAGGCTCTAAAAGATCATGCATCCAATGTAAATGTGCATGAGCATGCTCGCACATTGATATATCGAGACGATCCTATTAGTGCCTTGGGGATAAATAGTATCGATGAGATAAGTCCACATAAGATGCTGGAGGGCTCAGCCATACCCACATATGCATACAGTGGCTGGTACGATGGAGGATATCAGCATGCCGCCATAAGACGATTTTTAAATAGCGAAAATGAGCATAGCCGATTGACTATTGGCCCTTGGGATCACGGGGGAGGAAAAAATGCATCACCTGTCGATCCTGGTAATGCTGGTTTTGTCCATCTCAACGAGGTGATAAGATTTTTCGATTACCACTTAAAGGATATATCAACTGCTCTTGATACACTATCTCGAGTCCATTATTTTACGCAACTCGCTGAAGAGTGGCAGGCGTCAGAAGAATGGCCTCCTCCAGGATTTGAAAATAAGAGATTCTATCTAGGTGAAAAATCAACATTATCAAATACTATAGTGGAAGGAGCGATAAAGGTAGCTGTAGACTCCACCTCTTCTACTGGATCTAAAACTAGGTGGGAGGCACTTGCAGCGGCCAGCGCTACACCACCTCTATATCCTGATCGCAAACAAAAAGATAAGAGGCTAGTCACTTTTGAATCAGCTGCTCTCGATCGGAACATGGAGATGACTGGTCATCCGATCTTAAGTCTTGAGCTTGAAGAGGACCATCGCGATGCAGCTTTATTAGCCTATCTAGAACTTGTAGATCCTTTGGGAGAAGTGACTTATATGACTGAAGGAAGGAGTTATGGCCTACATACAACGCAACATCAAAAGAGCAGCTACAAAGATGTCGTACCTCACCCGTCATATAATCGAGTGGATGCGATAAGTTCTTCTGAGAACTCTAGTACTGCTTTCTATCTTGATCTACTACCTACTTCCTTTCTCATACCTGCTGGATACAAGGTCCGACTTGCGCTTGCTACTGCAGATAAAGCTCACTTTAGATTTCTCAATAAGGGTAAGGAGTCCATCGATATCTTCTGCGGTGAAAAGAGCTTTTTAGATATTCCACTTAAAGAAAGTAGTCTTAGTTTTTTCGAACTGCGGTAAAATAGAAATAACAGGACAATGACCTCTTCTTACTATAGATATGATAGCATAGCAAGCTGTAATCATCTATCTTCATGATATGCACATCCGCCTAACTGTACTACTTGTATCATTTTTGGGGCTCAATATTTCTCTTGGGTCACAGACACTGGCTCCAGAAGATAAGATGATAAGTATCTACTTCGGTGGTGGCAGTTACTATATCGATGAGATACAAGAATCAGACCTGATAGACTTTATCAATGAAGTAGATGATCTCGCTCGCTATCAGATAGAAGTACATGGCCATACAGATAATATAGGGAGTCTTGACTTCAATAAGTATCTCTCCCATATGAGATGTGAAGCTGTCATAGATGTCTTAAAAAGCTTACTCATAGAGGAAGAGACCATATTTCAATATGATCATGGCGAAGAGAATCCAGACTTCTCCAATGCTACATTCCAAGGTAAGCTGCACAATAGAAGAGTTGATGTCATCATCAGAAAGTTGGCAATGTGAGGTTTGATTTATAGATTTCGCTTTTATCTCTTCATATGAAAATCCAATCTAAGCTACCAGAAGTTGGGACCACTATATTCACAGTGATGAGTGCTCTTGCTACTGAGCATGGCGCCATAAATCTATCCCAAGGATTTCCGAACTACGAAGTTGATCCTATCCTGAAGGATCTCATCAACCACTATGTACAGTCTGGTTATAATCAGTATGCACCTATGTCAGGCATACCTGAGCTTAGAAAAGCGATCGCTACCAAGAAGAAGATATGTTATGATGTAGTTGTAGATCCCGATCAAGAAATCACCATAACCAATGGCGCAACTGAAGCACTTTACTCTGCGATATCGGCTGTGATAAAAAAGGGTGATGAGGTCATACTTTTTGAACCAGCATATGATAGTTATATCCCAGCTATCAAGCTGAATGGAGGGATACCGCGTCCTGTAAAACTCAGAAGTCCAGACTACAAGATAGACTGGCAAGAAGTAGAGGATGCTATTAGTACCCGTACGAGGATGATAGTCATCAACACACCTAATAATCCAACTGGTTCGGTATTATCAAAGGACGACCTTCTCGAGCTTCAGCGTCTGACAACGGATACCGATATATTCGTTTTATCAGATGAAGTGTATCAACATCTCATCTATGATGATCAGCAACATCAGAGTGTGCTCTTGTACCGCGAACTATACCAGAGATGTATCGTCGCTATGTCTTTTGGCAAGACCTTTCATGCCACTGGATGGCGCATCGGATATGTTATTGCTCCGCCGGATATCACTAGAGAGATTAGAAAAGTACATCAGTTTAATACATTCAGCATCAACAGGCCTCTTCAGCATGCACTTGCTGATTACCTTTCAGAACCCAGTCGCTTCCTAGGTTTGAATTCTTTTTTTCAGTCCAAGAGAGACTTATTTGCGAAAGCGATATCAACAAGTCGATTTGATCTTCTGCCCTGTCATGGTACTTACTTCATCCTCGCATCTTATAAGCGTATCTCGGACAAAGATGATCAAAGCATGGCGCGATGGATGACTACAGATAAAGGAGTAGCCGTCATACCGATCTCTTCTTTTTACAGTGACGATACCGATGAGAAAATCATCAGATTTTGCTTTGCTAAAACTGAAGAACTTCTTCTTAAGGCTGCGGAGAAAATATGTGAAATCTAGCTGCTAAGCGACATCCAACAATAAATAGCAGGCTTCTACTTTGGAGCTTATAAACATAATGCTAGCTTCACTCTAGAATTTGTATTATGCGCAACTTATCCTGCACAAGCGTCCAGCTTGATATCCTTTGGCATGCACCTGAGGAAAACCGAAAACGCTTAGACCAAAAACTAGATCTTCTCACTTCCCCAACTGACATTGTCATACTTCCAGAGATGTTCACAACTGGATTCACTATGGAAGCTGCTGCCCATGCAGAACACATGGATGGTCCGACGATGACATGGATGGCAGCACAAGCTGAAAAGATAAATGCCGTCATCTGTGGCAGTCTTATCATCGAAGAGTCGGGAAAGTATTTTAATCGATTCATCTGGATGTATCCTGGAGGGATGTATCACTCTTATGACAAGCGCCATCTCTTTAAAATGGCGGGAGAACACGAAGTATATACCCCTGGCGAGGAAAGACAGATGATCACCCACAAAGGCTGGAAAATCTGCCCAATGATTTGTTACGATCTCCGGTTTCCAGTATGGTCTAGAAATGATGAACAATATGACCTACTCATCTATGTGGCTAATTGGCCAGAGAAAAGGATACATCACTGGCGTTCTCTTATACAGGCTAGAGCTATAGAAAATCAAGCTTTTGTGATCGGTGTCAATAGATATGGCACTGATGGAAATGGCCATACATACAGTGGCGATACTTGTGTTGCTGACCCGATCTCTGAGGCATGGCTATATCACAATAACCAGGGTGAGGAGATACATACAATCACCTTATCTGGAGATCATCTCATCAAGACTCGAGAGAAGCTTCCTTTCTTGGTAGATCAGGATGAGTATAAAATATTGTGATCATCAGCTTCATTTTACCTGCGAGCAATGAAGCAGGAAAGAGTCTTACTTATGTTTGTAGCTAACGAGCAGGTTTATACTTAGAGCCGTCTAAGATCTCCTGTGCATCTTGTATACTTAGCATCTCGGTAACTGTAATGTCAGGATGGCGATTCATAAATGCTTTTATAACCTGCCAACCCATATAGTTAGCTGTTTGTCCTGGTGATTCTGCTGGCATACCTGGACTAGTAGGAGCAGAAGATATGAGTTTGCTAAACTTCTTAATATCCGTCTCATAGAACAAGTCATATTCGAAAAAGTGCGACCACATCTGTGCTTCATTGTCGCGACACCAGTCCAGTTGTTCTTGGGTATACTCTGTCACAATACTATCAGGTGCAAAGCTGATCATCTCATCTATCAGATAGAGCTTCTTTCCTCCCCATATCATGAGTGATAGAAAGTCACTTCCCTGTGGAGGACCAAGTGCATCTTCAGCTAATACTTCGGCTACTTTTCTGACAAGGTGTTCCTTATTATACGTCCTGACCAAGTAAGAAGAAAATCTAGTGTCAGAACCAAATATCTTTTGATAAGGAAATTCATCGCCCAAATACATCTCAAGACCTATACCTATACCATCACGGCCACCATCATCAAAGACAAATGATTGATAGGTGAATCCTGATATAAATCCGTAGACATCAGGTAACTCTTGAGAAGGTAGCCCAAGAAGAGCATTGCGATTTTCAAATGTCTGTGCGAGGGCTCTTCTTTCTTCCTGAAGATCGCCCAGTATATCTTGGATTTCTTGATAGAGGTTATCATAGGAAGTGTCTCTCTTCAGGCTTAACAATTCCTTCTTTAATGCTTGGTCATCAGAAAGCCCTAAAAGCTGATCGTCATGCAGACGTCTGAAAGGGATGATTCTATCTGTTTTTTCTTTGTAGTCCCATAGTATATCTGAGGTATCAAGATCAGCGATAATCTGATCATATCTAATTATATCTATATCAAGCTTAGGTTGAATCTCCGTTCTAACTTCTTGATAAGTGGTCTCTCTTTCCTTACAACGCACTATGACAATGAGAAAAAGCACTATCAAAAAAAGCGTTGTCTGATGATAATATTTCATTTCGTTATAATATAACATTGCAACCATCTCCTAACGTCTTAACTTGCCACGGATTATAGAGATGGATACAATATGAAGTCAAAACTAGATAAGAGACAGCTAAGGTCATTCATAAAGAAAGCTCTCCATGAAGATGTAAAGGATGGCGATCATACCTCTCAGGCATGCATACCTAAACGCCAAAAAAATAGGGCCAAGCTACTTGTAAAAGATAAAGGGGTGCTTGCGGGTGTGGAGATTGCACAAGAGATATTCACCTTTCTTGATCCAAAGGCGAAACTAGAAATACTGATGGATGATGGATCCCCTGCGAAGTATGGAGATATCTCCTTTTATCTGACCTGCAATAGCCAAGCACTACTCATGGGAGAGAGGCTTGCGCTCAATCTGATGCAGCGCCTTAGTGGTGTAGCAACTCTTAGTAGAAAATTTGCGGAAGCGACCAAGAAGTATGATGTGACCATCCTCGATACTCGTAAGACTACACCGCTCTTAAGGTTTTTAGAAAAGTGGGCAGTGACAGTCGGTGGATGTAGTAACTATCGAGATGGACTGTATGATCGTATCATGATCAAGGATAATCATATCGCGGCAGCTGGAAGTATCACTAATGCTGTAGCTAAAGTCGAGCGCTACCTCAAGAAGAACAAGAAGAGCCTTGACATGACGGTGGAAGTTAAAAACTTGAAGGAGTTACGCGAGGTGCTAAAGTTGAGTGCTGCACCGAGAGTGATGCTTGATAACTTTGAAGTGGATGAGATGGTAAAAGCTGTTAAGCTTGTAAAGGGAAGACTTGAAGTAGAAGCATCCGGTGGCATTAAGCTGAATAATGTGAAAGCTGTTGCAGCGACCGGAGTAAATTTTATCTCGGTCGGTGCTCTCACACATTCAGCTCAAAGCCTGGATCTTAGCCTTAAGATTATCGATTAGATACTTAAGGGTATGTAATTATTAAGAATATGAGTAGTGCCCCGAAAAAAATCATCGCAAGCCAAAATCGCACATCTCTGTGTA
>CAYYBR010000097.1:0-14661 GCA_964470035.1 uncultured Saprospiraceae bacterium | reverse complement strand
GGTACTCTTACCTGAAATGCCTTTCCATCCTTGGATAGCCCATCAAAACGTTGTTCAAAATGCTCAAAAGAAGGAAGCCGTCGAGGCACATGTAAGGTGGCTAGAGCGAATAGAAGAACTTGGCGATGCTATCGTGGCCTACTCTCGTCCTGTCATCTCTGGTGACAATTTCTACAACACTGCCTATGTTTGGACGAAGTCGCTAGGACATCAGAAAGTACATACGAAATACTACTTCCCTGAAGAAGAAGGGTTCTATGAAGAATCGTGGTTTGATAGAGAATCCAAGCACTTTGAGCTAATCGAGTTAAATGGGATTAAAATCGGCTTTTTGCTTTGTACCGAACTTTGGTTCACCCAGTATGCACGCAAGTATGGTTTAGAAGGAATGGACTTTCTGCTCTGCCCGAGGGCATCGGGCCAATCATCCATCGCTCAATGGATCAGATGTGGTCAGACTGCGTCGGTTATTAGTGGCGCATATTGTCTGAGCTCTAATCGATCAGGTAGAGGTGATGATGATTTTAAGTGGGGAGGTAGTGGCTGGATGGCTTCCCCAATGGATGGCGCATTATTAGGAACTACCTCAGACGATCATCCGTTTGTGACCATCGACATAGATGTCACAAAATCTAAAGCGGCTAAAAAAGAATACCCTCTATATGTGACGGAATGAAGTGGAATTGAAAACTAATTCATTGCCATTTACTACTAATTTATTTGCTCCTTTGCATTCATAGCTTCAAGTATAATCTATTATAGATGCCCACATATGACATAAACGACCCAACAGATCTTGACATCATAAGGGCACAATTTGATATGATCACTCATGAAGAATGGGATGAATATATCGCCCTGGCAGAAGAAAGATCTATAGGATATAAGAATGTCAACATCCTAAAAAGCGCCATGCGCAAAGCAGGTATGTCAAAGTACTTAAGTCCCAAAGTCCTTAGTTGGGTCATGTCACTGGTAGACCGCTTAGAAGAAGATGAAGGTGATGAAGATGATGATGAATGAATTATGGTCTGGCTACACTCGCAGATGGTTTGATACCCTGAGTAACAATTTAATCATTGAATCCTGCTGATATTTCCCAAACTCTTTGAACCTTGCACTTGACGAAAAAAGTACGTGAAATAGATGAATCATATAAAAACTCATCATGTAGTATGGTTACTAGCCATCATCGTTTTTATTAGCTTCTCACTACTTTCCCCTGACAATCCTATAGATATACAACTCCGGCATACAAATTATGCTATTGACGCTCATTCAATGGGCCGCTACGCCTCTATCTACCTCATCGCTATCGGTATTATTTACTGGCTCACTGGTTCGTTGGCTTGGAACAAATGGTTAACCAGGGTATTTCTTGCGGCCTTAACTTTAGGCATAATAACGGTATGGTGGATCACTTGGAATTATGGCAGACATGCCCATCAATACGAACACATTGGCTATACAGCTGAGGATAGGATTTTTGCTTTTGCCCTTTTATCTCTCCTATTTGCACAAGTCATACTCGTAATTAATTTTCTTAGTGCATTCGTCAAACAAGTCAAGAGAGCCTAACGATCAATTTTGCCAACAGATAGTCCATGATAAACCTAAACAAACAAGAAATCGTCGTGTTTGAATAACTTGACTTGAGTAATGGAAAAGAGTGCACAACAGGATAACATAGAGCCCATATCTACATAATCAGGAAGGACTAATAGAGGAAAATTTTAATGAACAACAAGGATCTCGATATCGGAGAGCGATATATTGCTACCAGAGAACATACCGTCAATATATGCCAACCTCTTACCATAGAGGACCATACCGTGCAAGTAGCCATATTCGCTAGTCCTGTAAAATGGCATCTAGCGCACACAACTTGGTTTTTTGAGACGTTCATTCTCAAGACTCACCTAGATGATTATCAACTCTTTCATCAAGACTTTAATTTTCTTTTTAATAGCTACTATAATAATGCTGGTGACAGAATCTTTCGCGCAGATAGAGGAAATATGACTCGCCCTAATGTCGAGGAAGTTTATGCCTATAGAAAGCATATAGACAAGGAGATGATAAGACTTATCAACACCAGCAATAATCAAGAAATCACAGATCTAGTCATACTAGGCATCCATCATGAACAACAACACCAAGAACTCCTCTTCACTGATGTCAAGTATATGTTTGGACACAATCCATTGCACCCGGTTTATGATGAATCGTCTTCATTCTTAGCGATTGATGATGGACCAACTTCATCTTTCCTCGCCATTGGGGAAGGAGTGTATGACATAGGATATGAAGGAGATGGTTTTTGTTATGATAATGAGCTCGGACGTCACAAGGTCTTTCTGCATTCTTATGAGATAAGCTCTGACCTAGTAACTAATCAAGATTATCTCGAATTTATAGAAGATGGAGGATATCAGGATTTCAACCTATGGCTCGACGAAGGATGGACATGGGTAGAAGCTAATCAAATACAAGCTCCGTTGTATTGGTTTCAAAAAGACAAGCAGTGGCATCAATATACCATGGCAGGCCTTCTACCACTCCAGCCCTTGCAACCACTACAACACGTTAGTTTTTATGAAGCGGCAGCATATGCAGAGTGGAAAGGACTTCGTCTCCCAACTGAATTCGAATGGGAGGTCGCTGCAGATCAACTTAACTGGGGCAAAAGGTGGGAATGGACAAATAGCGCCTATCTACCCTATCCCAATTTTGAGAAGGCCCCAGGTGCGCTTGGAGAATACAACGGAAAGTTTATGATCAACCAAATGGTGCTTAGAGGCGCTTCCGTTGCTACATCACCCGGACACAGTCGGAAGACATATCGCAATTTTTTTCATGCCGACGCACGTTGGCAATACACCGGAATAAGGCTAGCTAAATCAGTCTAAATGCAGAAATTTCTAGAGGACGTAGAGAAGGGATTAAGTAGTAGTCCCAAGTACCTTCCTTCCAAATACTTTTACGACGAGATAGGCGATGATCTATTTGTACAAATCATGCACTTACCTGAGTACTATCTCACTCGTGCAGAACTTGAGATTTTCACGGACAAGTCTAATCAGATTATTGACACCTTGGACATGAAGCCGGATGTTTACTTTGAGCTCATAGAGCTAGGAGCGGGTGACGGACTCAAGACTAAAATGCTCCTAAAGCAATTACAAAATAGATCTTACACATTTGATTACCTTCCTATAGATATTTCTCAGCATGCATTGGACTCGCTAGAAGCATCTCTCAAAGTAGATTTGCCTGAGCTTGGTATCAAAAAACAACAAGGAGATTATTTTGACATTCTTGCTACTCTAAAAAATTCTCAAAATCCAAAAGTGATTTTGTTCTTGGGCTCCAATATCGGCAATATGTCCGATGAGATCGCGAATCAATTCATCCGTGACATGGGCTCCAACCTCAATGTTAATGACAAACTTCTTATAGGAGTCGACCTCATCAAAGATCCATCCATAGTTTTACCCGCATACAATGACAGTCAAGGGGTCACACGTGACTTTAACCTTAATTTACTCCATCGAATTAACAAGGAGCTTGGTGGCACTTTCAAGATTGAGCAATTTGCCCACCAACCGACTTACACTAAAGAAGATGGTGTGGCAAGAAGCTTCCTTGTAAGCCTCATCAATCAACAGGTAGAAATCACATCCCTAGGCAAGAGATTCTCCTTTTCTGAAGGAGAAAAAATAGCGACAGAAGTATCTAGAAAGTATGATGACGAGATTATCTCAAAGCTGATACAGGCAACAGACTTTCATACTATAAAACGACTTACAGATAGTAAGAACCTCTTTGCAAATTATATATTCAAAAAAGGAAAGTCCGATTCTACCTCCTAAGTAAATGCTTATTAAAAAGAAGATAGGTGTACTTCAGATGGGCATGGCTGCAACGCAGCTATACATCGACCTACTCAATTCGAAACAGAATCAACAATTAGAAGGATCATCCTTTTTTACTCTGCACCAAACCAACTTTGAAGAAATCAATGACTTGCTTCCCCAAAGATCAAGAGAGCTTGATCAACTCATAGAGAAATATCTTCGCGAAGTGCTGAATATGGAAATAGCAGCACTCCTCGTGCCTAATATCACCCTTCATGAAACGATAGATGGTATATGGGGAAAGTTAGAGACTAAGGTGCAACTACTGCACCCCATCTACGGAGTTATAAAATCTTTGAAAGAGAAAGGCCTATCCGAGGCCGTTATATTTGGATCGGCATATACCATGACATCAACATATATAAAGCGTACTTTTATAGATGAGGATATAAGAGCCACCCCTCCATCTCAAAAAGATATCAACACTCTAGATGAATTAAGAAGGAACATATACAGCCAAAAGAGTGTATCAACCAGTCAAGAAAAACTAGAAGAACTCATCTCAACGTATGCAGACAAGAAATTGGTTGTGCTGGCTTGTACTGAGTTTTCATCTATAAAGAATCGAGATAATTATAACTGCATTGACATGGCTCATGTCCAAGTCGACGCTGGATTAAGCATCCTTACTATTTGATGCGCTGATGATCCCGCAGGTTGTTTAGAAAACACCTCTGGCTCTCAACTAGACTTTTCTCACACTGTTAACTCAAACTATCAAAGATCAAATTAATACAGTATTGTGCAATACTATAAAGGCTAAACTGCAACAATCCTCTTAAATCCTTCATCCTCAACGTAAGTGACCTTATCCTGATCTTCTAACAAGTCTAGATATCCGATCTGCATAACCAGTGCTGGAAAATTCCATCGGCCCTTATATAGCTCTTGAAAGAGATCTAAAAACGATATGGGATCCGGAGATTTGCTTTTTATAATGGCAAGACACTGCTCTGTCCTTTGGTGAATTCTATGCTTATGGTTATCTATCATACGATTACCATCCTTAAAAATGTCATAGTGGCCAGGATAAACTGTTTCTAATCGGTAATTAGAAAGTCTATTATACGACTCCATCATTTTTAAGATTCCTTTTATTCTTACATCGGGATCTGTAAGCGAAGGTTCTATGACCGGCGTAGAAGCTATTTTTAACAACATATCTGCTGCTAGATAGCTACCAGTTGATTCATGATAGAAGGTACTTTGTGAACTACTGTGCCCTGGCATATAGATCGTATCCCACTTTTCTCCACAAAACTCTAAGCTTCCTTCACTTTCAAAAACTTCTATAATAGAAGTGTCTATAGGCTTCCACACATCCTTCATCTTTACAGCGAATGACATATAGTTAGTCTCCACATACTCATGCATGGCTGTAGGGAAAAATGACATTATAGTCGACATAATCATGTTACGACGTATACCCCACTGTCCAGTTGGATCTACAGCATAAGCTTCTGTCTTTTCGGACACCCATACTTTCGCATTAGCAGCTTCTGCTACTCGTTGCGCCATACCTATATGGTCTACGTGAGAATGAGTTATGATGATGCGATCGATATCAGATAGAAGAAGGTCTTGCTCAGCGAGGCCAGCGACCATAGCGTCATACGATGCATCAGTATCCTCCCCACTGTCTATGAGAACTACCTCATCTCCTCCTTGGATCACAAAGGAGTTGACCGTTTTCATGCCGAAAATAGTTGGTAGGATTATCTGTGAGATCTTCATGATGGTCGGCAAATGTAAGGGACTGCATGGTGATCTTTAGGAGAACAATTAGCGGATCAGACGCTCTCTTGGACATATTCGAAGCTGCCGATGCGAAGCCAGAGTTTCAACCATACTACTCCTTGTTGTAGGAGGAAAGCCAAGAAAATACCCACCGAGCTTGACATAAGAGTCATCTCATTAACACACGCAGCTATCACATATAAAAAGATGATCAATCCAGCGAATAGAAGCAACCCCGGTAGCAGTTTAATATATGCTCTAGTCCCTGTTCTCAATCCATATCCTAGGCTTTTGACCATAGACCTTTCATCTAAGACTAAGGACTTCTTGGTTAGACAACTACATACAAAGAGATAACCAGCTACCAAAAACCAGATAACTGCTATGATGATACCTAACCACAGAATCCACTCTTCACTACTCCAGTACTCCATCCAATATTGAACCTTTATGAGATATGGAGCCCAAAGCAGGGCACTTATAACAAGGAAAGTCAGCGCTAATAACACACTAACCACTAAAAACCGTACGAAATAGATAGAAGCTCCTATCCAAAAGTTAGCGTCTCTGTTCCTAGTGATCTTATACCATATCCCTGCACTCAGAAATACCGAGATCACCATATATAACAGAACCATCCATCTTACTTGACCTAAAAGCGGAGAAAGCGAGGCGCCGTGTATGTTGAGCAGGTCATTGATAACTGTGTGGGCATATCCAGACTTAAGACCTTCTAAGGCTAAGCTATCACCGATAGAGGCTTCAAAAACCTGATAAACTTGCAATCCTATCGTTAACGCAAGCGCAAGCTGTATGACATAGACTAGAGATATAAGTCGCTTTCTATCCCAAGCCTTTCGCAAACTCGTTATGACACCCATCACATCAGGAAGCTTGCGGATTGCATAATATTCTGTACCCAAAAGATAGATCTCGCCGCGTATTTCATGATCCCTGATCGTTCAGGTTCGGTCGTAAAACTATTGTTGTTGAAGTCGATGTCTAAGTACAGTTTTTTATCAGGATCGATGCTCGCACTTATGATCCGTTTTCCCTTCTCTCTAAACTTCATGACATGCATAGCATCTACCCCATCCCAAGATTCTATTGTATAAGAACCATCTGACCAGTTGATTCCTACCTCTACAGGAGCTATGAAGTCTTCCCTACGTTCCATCTCGAGATATGAGAAGTAGGTGTCTCCACCATCAGCATTTGATCCAATCTTATACCCACCACTATTTATCATCGCATAGTCACACACCTGTGTTCCATCGAGAGCTTGCTCTAGAAAGTCATCGATAACAGGTGACAAGAGATTAGGATACTTGGCAAAATATTCATTTACGACAGTGATAAAGTCCTCTTTCCTTGGGTGGGTGAACTTTTGTCGATCATAGTACGTCTTCATCATCTCATCAAATGGCCCTTCTCCTAGATAGCCTTTCAAAGTCTTGATCACGGTGGCTGTCTTACTGTATATGATGCCCTTAAAATTACCTTTTACCTCATAGCCGACCTCTGTAATCGGGCTAGAGCGTTTATTTTTTAGACTGACATATTCGTTACGCGTAAAAGAGCTATTAGAAACCTTGTAGCCAAATAGATCTATCAGACTGTTCTCCCCATATAAATCCTCCATCACACTATCTTCGTAGAAGGTCACAAAGCCCTCATCAAGCCAAGGCGCTTCTTTTTCATTGTTCGCCAGAATCTGCATAAAGTACTGATGTGCAAACTCGTGTACGATAAGCGACTCCATCGATCTTATCCCTTTCGGAAATGAGTAAAAAGCCCCACCTGTTATGTAAGTCGGGTACTCCATAAAACCCGATCGCAGTCCATGTAGTGGTGGGTCTAAAATAGTCAATGTATTATATGGATACTCACCGACATGCTCCGCAAAATAACTCAATGAATGCTTAGCTGCCCCAAGAATGCGACTTGTTAATGAAGCATGAGAAGCAGGACTTAGTAATCGGATTTCTACATGCTCCCACCTATCTTCTGTAACAGTTAAAAGGGGTGACGCCACCCACGCAAAATCTATAACATCATGGGCTATCAGCCTGGTTCTGACTTTATCAGATCCTTTGATAGGTTGTTGGTAAAGTTCGATACAACCGCTTCCGCCGATGGTATAGTCAGGATGAGCATCTATCGTCACATCATAGTTACCATGATCTCCGTAGAACTCCATCCTTCCAAAAAACTGGTGACAATTCCATCCCCACACACCATGATCGTCCTTCTCATAGACTCCAACTTTGGGATACCAGTGTACAAAGTGATGAAAGCCGTGCTCTCCCCAACCAGAACGAGCGATCGTCCTCGGCAATTTCGAGATAAAGTCCAAGCTTAGCTTTGTAGACTCTCCTGGCAAGATGGGCTCCGCCAGGAGGATCTCTAGCACTGAGCTATCCTGATCATTATCATCATCGGGTTGGATATATCGATATGTTAACTCGTGGTTAGCTGACTCTCCTGTCTCTTGATAAGCCCTACCTATGGTTACATATCCCCAATCTTCATCGGGGCGTTCGGTTAGATCTTGTCCCATGACGTTGCGCAAGTTCCCTCTGAGATAACTAGTATGAGGACTAGAAAAAGCATTGAGATACATATACAATCTCAAGCTTCGGATCGTGTCTGGGCTGGGATTGCTCCATGTGATCATCTCACTACCTTCTACCAGATGAGTCTGATGATCAAGATCAAGTACGAACCTATAATTCGCTAGACGAGGGCTCAGCGTTCTATCATCAAGCACTGGCTGGCACTCATAAGCTTCCGGTTCGGGTAGCAATGATTGTGTATAGCCTGTGAAGCCTGCTCCGAGTAATAGCATGATCAGTAGACGGTCTATCATCACAGACGAAAGTAGTGATGAATAGACTATCTTTTGACCTATCAACCGATTAATTATGAAGGGGCGTTGTTTGGGATTGCAGGGCTAGCTCTTTGGGGTGCTAATTTTACTAATGAAGGTGAACCACTGGATATCTACATCTATCCGCCTGTAGTCCTTCAAGTCGGGTAATATGGGCTCTACGTCGAGCCTACCCTCATAAAATTCCTGTGATGCATTCATGATTATAGTTATAGTAAAGAATCGCCCCTAAGACGATTGTCTTTCTGACAGTCCCATTTTTTTAACATTTTTATATGAAATTGGCAGGTACTTATCAGACACAAGTACCTTTGAGAGGATATGTGTAGATTATTTTAACTATTCATCACCAGCATACTCATAAGTACCTTCACTATCAGTGATCAGTAGCTCGTTGTAATCAGCTTCCTCCACTCTTCCTATGACCTGAGCTGCAACATCGTATTTCTCAGCGATATCGATCACTTTCTGAGCATGTTCTTCTGGGAGGTAAAACTCCATGCGATGGCCCATATTAAAGACTTTATACATCTCCTTGCGAGAAGTACCGGACTCTTCCTCTATTAACTGAAAGAGAGGAGGTATCTCTAACAGAGCATCTTTTATGATTCGCTTACCTTTCACAAACTTGAGGACTTTGGTTTGGGCTCCTCCAGTACAGTGTATCATCCCGTGTATATGCCCTCTCATATCCTCTAACACATCTTTGATGATAGGCAGATAAGTTCGTGTCGGAGAAAGAATCAACTTGCCGATAGTTGTTTGGATACCACCATCTACTTCGATTACGTCAGTAAGTCTGCGAGAGCCGCAGTAGATCAGGTCTTCATTGATATGAGCGTCGTAGGTCTCGGGATATTTGAGAGCATAATACTTCGAAAGCACATCATGGCGAGCACTCGTAAGTCCATTGCTCCCCATCCCACCATTATATTCACTTTCGTAAATAGCTTTTCCATATGAGGCCAGTCCTACTATCACATCACCGGCCTGAACATCATTAGCAATCACTTCAGCTCTTGGTAGCCTACCAAAAGTCGTGATACCTACATCTATCGTCCTAACTATATCACCCACATCGGCAGTTTCTCCACCAGCAAGCGTCATGTATACTCCTTGTTCACCCAACTGATCTATGAACAACTGGGAAGCACCTATGACCTCATTAAGAACCTCAGCAGGAATCAGAGATTTGTTGCGCCCTACAGTGCTTGATATGACTATATTTTGGATACATCCAGTACATGCCATGTCGTCGATATTCATAACGATGGCATCTTGCACAACTCCTCGCCAAACTGACAAATCACCAGTCTCTTTCCAATAGAGATAAGCCAAGCTCGTCTTGGTACCCGCCGTATCCGCATGCATGATATTGCAGTAGTCGGAATCACCTCCAACGAGGTCGGGCAAAATCTTACAAAAGGCACTAGGATAGATACCTTTATCCAGATGAGCTATGGCAGCATGAACCTCTGACTTAGAAGCAGAAACTCCGCGTTGCGCATACCTATCTGTCTCTTTTTCACTCATCTATTACCTATATCTTTTTCAAGTCAGATTAATTCTTGGATCGATAACACTATATATCAAATCCACTAGAATATTTATCATCACAAATAACGCACTTGTAAATAACAATGCACCTAAGACCACAGGGATATCGTAGTTGATTAATGCTTGCACAGTCATATATCCAAGTCCCTTGTAGTTAAATATAAACTCCACAAAAAACGCTCCTGCAAGCAAAGCAGCAGTCCATCCACTCAGCGCAGTGACTACAGGGTTCAAAGCATTGCGCAGTACATGGTCTCTGATTATTTTGTAACGTGGAAGTCCTTTAGCAGCGGCAGTCAGTACAAACTTCTTATTCACTGTATCGAGATAACTAGAGCGCATCAGCTGGGTGATGATAGCTACTGGTCTAAGCCCAAGTGCGATGGCTGGGAGCAAGAGGTTTTTCCATACAGTCACTTCATTGCCGAGGTCGTTCAGTTCGAAAAGGCTGCCTTGTATATTGAGCCCGGTGTAGTCTCTCAGATAATATCCAAAGAAGACACCAAGGACTATCGCTGTGACATAACTAGGTACAGAAAACCCTATCGTACTTACCAAGATGATCATACGATCTATCCAAGTCCCATGAGAAAGCCCAGCTAGCAGTCCTAGCGATATGCCCAGCACTATGGCAAGAGTAAGCGCTAGTAACGTCAGAAGTAAAGTATTTGCGAAAGCGGAGACAATAAGATCACTAACATCTACACCTGACTGATATGACTCGCGCATATATGGTGATTTAATCCCAAGTCGCATGGACCCAATAGCTATGTACGCCCCGCGATACTCAGGCCTCCAAGATGCAGAACTACCAAGATATATCGGTGATACATCCTTGAGATATAATAATACTTGTCGATGAAGTGGAAGGTCGAGCCCAAGCTGCTCGCGCTTAGATTGGACTGTCGACTCATCCATGCGCTGACCAAAAGTTAGCCTGGCAGGATCAACAGGCGACAAATAGATGATAGAGGATACGAGAATCGTAACTAACACCAGAACTACTCCTCCGTATAAAAGTCGTGAGATAACAAATCTTATCATCGATCCTTTGTTAAAAGACCCATATAAGCCACAAGATAATTTTTAATGATTTCTTTTGTGATCCTTATCGATTGTAGGTTGTTAAGACCTGAGTATTTGCTGAAGATATATGTATAGAATCCAAAAGATTAGTTTTGAAGACGTACCACAACTGTCAGAAAGAGACAAGGCCTACCAAAGACAAGATAGTCGCCTCTCTGAGTTGATCACATATGATCCCATCCTCTCTTCTTTTGATAGTGTTATCGAGAAGCGCAAGAAGTCGCATATAGATCGAAACTTGCTCGCAAAAGTGCTCACAGAGCAGTATCAAAAGATGGATCCTTCCCCGAAGGTGATAGAGAATATCAATCTCCTAAAAGAAAAAGATACATATACCGTCATCACGGCCCATCAACCTACCGTACTTACAGGGCCGCTCTACTTTATCTATAAGATCGCGAGCGCCATATCTCTTGCGAGGCAGCTTAATGAACAAGATAATGAGATTACTGTGGTGCCAGTCTTTATAACAGGTGGAGAAGATCATGACTTTGATGAGATCGCCACAATGCATCTTTTTAACCAAGACTATACCTGGGAGACCGATCAGGTTGGCGCTACGGGTAGAATGAATCTGAGTGGGCTTGATAAGGTTTTGTCAGCCGTAAAGGAAAAACTTGGAGATAGCGATCATGCCACCGACCTAAAGACCATCATAGACAGGAGCTATGAACTAGCTACGACCTACGGAGAGTTCATGATCATGTTAACTAATGAGCTTTTTAAGGAGTATGGACTTATCGTGGCTAACATGGATGATGGGAGATATAAGGAGGTACTACTGCCATATGTATTGCGAGATATAAAAGACAGGGATAGCCAACGCTGTGTGGAGAAAGACCAGAAGACACTCGAATTACAAGGCTTTAAAAGTCAGGCTCATGCAAGAGAGGTCAATGTCTTCTGGCACGATGGAGATCGCCACCGAGTAGTACCAGTAAGTGAGGGTTCTTATCGTATCGGCGAAGACACCTTTAGCCATGAAGCACTACTAGATCTCTTTAAGACTTCACCAGATAGTATTAGTCCAAATGTTGTCCTTCGACCTATCTATCAAGAGCTGATATTTCCAAACCTTGCATATATCGGAGGAGGAGGAGAGTTAGCATATTGGCTTGAGAGAAATAGTCTCTTTGCACATTGGGAGATACCCTTTCCGATGTTGATAAGAAGAGACTCGATGCACATCATAGATAAAAAGACAGTGGGATTGATCGAAAGTTCAGATGTCGATATCATCAAGTTTTTCGACAGAGAAGACCATGTGATTGAAGCATTCACTAGATTCTTATCAGCTGAAGAAATCAACCTCCATAAAGAGAAGAAAGAACTTAGTGCTCTTTATGATCAGATCTCTACCAAACTTGCGAATATAGATCCGACTTTGAAGAAGACAGCGCTTGGTGAGGCGAGTAAAAGTCTCAAGTCGCTCGACTATCTTGAGTCAAAAATGCTCAAGGCTGAAAAGTCCAAGCATGATATACAATTGAATAGAATCCGAAAGGCGAAGCAAAAACTATTTCCTGGTAACAATAGCCTACAAGAGCGATACGACAATTTTATCCCCTACTTTCTGAAGCACGGCAGATCTTGGATAAATGAAATCATCTCAATAGCAGATCCTCTGGACAAGTCTATGAAGGTGTTATTAGAGGAGTAAGTTTTTATTGGTCAAAAAAGCAAAGAAGTTCTTCTATCTTATCTGTCAGCTGTCTTCGGTCCACGATAAAATCTAAGAAGCCTCTATCCAACAAGAACTCTGAAGTTTGAAATCCTTCTGGAAGATCTCTTTTGATGGTCTCTTTGATAACTCTAGGCCCCGCAAATCCTATCAGGGCTCCTGGTTCGGCAAAATTGATATCTCCAAGCATCGCAAAAGATGCAGTCACACCACCGGTAGTTGGATCGGTTAAAAATGAAAAATAAGGAATCCCTTTCTTGGCAAGCAATGAAAGCTTAGCTGAAGTCTTTGCTAATTGCATCAAAGAAAAAGCAGACTCCATCATCCTCGCACCTCCTGATTTTGATATAATCATCAATGGCACCTTATGCTTGATCGAGTAGTCTACAGCCCGAGAGATCTTTTCTCCCACGACAGAACCCATAGATCCACCTATAAAAGAGAAATCCATAGCGGCCACTACAAGAGGTTTCTTTTTGACTTTACCCACAGCGACACTAATAGCGTCACTCAAACTTGTCGTTTCTTTTGCTTTCCTAAGACGATCATCGTAGGACTTTAGATCGGTAAAATCAAGAAAGTTTGTTGACTTTAAGTTGTCATAGAGCAGCTTATATCTGCGACCAAAGAGAATCTCAAAGTAGTTATGTGACCCTATCCTGAAATGATGATCACAATCTGGGCAGACGAAGAGTGCCTTCTCGAGTTCAAAGGTGGTGAAAGTACCACCACAACCTTTGCATTTCTGCCAAAATCCATCTGGAACCTCTTTCTTTTCCTTGGTACTCGTCTGGATACCGCCTGAAAGACGTTTAAACCATCCCATACACTCTATTCTTTTTCGTTGATATCCGAGTCTTAGTAATAACACTAAGGCTCGACTCAAATGTAGTTATTATCTACTGCCATACAAGCAGAAGTATTCCACACTTCTAATTATTCTTGCTAAACAATTGATAATACGAAACTTATGCGAATAATATGAAGTCACACTTCATATTTATGTTCTTTGACAGTTGAGATCATGTGCTTTACAAAGGTATAATCTGTATCTGGGTATACCCCATGTCCTAAGTTGAAGATATGTCTGCCTCCAAAATCCGATATTTTGTCCTTTACGGCATGAGTAATCTCTTCCTTTGAGCTATAAAGTTGAGCTGGATCGAGATTTCCTTGCAAAATTTTATCTGGTAGGTGGGTAGACGCATATGATACACTTGTCTTCCAATCCAGACTAATGGCATCACAAGGAAGCTGATTCATGAGTGGCAGAGCTGACCACGCACCTTTAGGAAAAAAGATAGTAGGTACTGTATCGATCGCAGCCAGTATTCTTTCTGCATACGGCAGTGCAAAGGTTTTGTATTGTTCTACAGGTAGCATCTCAGCCCAGCTATCAAAAAGCTGAATGACATCACATCCTTTTCTTACCTTTTCCTTAAGATATGCTATGGTACTTGTCGTAATTTTTTCTAGTAGCATATGAGAAGTCTCTGGATCTTCGTACAAGAGTCTTCTAGCTTTTGCAAGTGTTTTACTACCGCTACCTTCTATCATGTAGGCGAAGAGAGTCCAGGGTGCTCCGGCAAATCCGATGAGTGGCACTTCATCACTGAGGATACTTTTAGTCTCCTCAATAGAATTAAAAACGTAATCCAGATTGGGCAGTACATCGGCATTATCTTTTAATGCCTCCACATCATCTCTAGTAGCTATAGTTCGGTCGAAAAGCGGACCCTTTTTCTCTATGATCTCGTAGTTAAGGCCCATCGCCTCAGGGATAACTAAAATAT
>CAYYBR010000096.1:0-14710 GCA_964470035.1 uncultured Saprospiraceae bacterium | reverse complement strand
TGATCATCTTTGTCTATCTGATCAAGTATCTCTTTTATCGGCTCCTGAGTCCACCTTTCCATCAGTTCCGTTTATCTTTTCCCCAAGATAACTTCTCTTGGATTGTCTCTCTAAAAGATTGATCATGTAATCTGATCAATTTGGTTGAGAAGTGGCATTTTCTAAGGGCAAGCTTATGATCTGCTGTTACCTTTTGATATCTAGAATCTAAGGTCGCTAGAAAATTTTTTGTCCTTCCTTCGACTTCTATCCTAATCACAGATGTATCAGATAGAACTAATGATCGCACATTTAGATTGTGAGGAGCTACAGCTGTCATCACCATATTGCCCGAACCAGGGAAGACGATAGGTCCACCACAACTTAGAGAATATCCAGTTGAACCAGTTGGAGTAGCGATGATTAGCCCATCTGCCCAATACGAATTAAGATAATCACCATCTAGGTAGGTATGTATGCTTATCATCGAAGAGGTATCTCGCTTGTGAACAGCAAAATCGTTGAGCGCAAAGTTGAGCTCACCAAATATGTCTGGATCAGAATCTAAGGTCAACATACTCCTAGATTCTACTTGATACTTGCCCTCAGCTACGTATTGAATGGAAGTGTCAATATTCTTTTTTTCAACTGCCGCTAGAAATCCAAGTCTTCCAAGATTTATCCCTAAGATGGGAGTCTCTAACTCTCGGATAAGACAAGTGGCTCCAAGGATGGTGCCATCACCACCAAGAGTAATGGCTATATCAGGGGACCAATCCTTAAGTTCTTCATGATCTTTGATAATCGTAACTGCTAGATCAAGGTGATGACTCTTGATAAAATGTGCAAGATCTGCACTAGCTGCTACTTGCCACTCATACTGCTTAAAGTATGGTACTAATAACTCAAGAGAGGTCAAGTAATCCGGTTGGACATGCCTGGCATATAGTAAAACCCGCTTCATCATTAATCGTCTCCTATGCTAATGTACATCATAATACAATGCTCAAGTGTACTATAATATCTAAGCGATTGATAATCATCAGATTAGTCATCTACATAAGTTGACTTAGTCATTGGGATAGCCTAGTTTTATACCTAAGAGTTGATCCATGAAGTTCTTGAACACCTACAACATCATGAGATGTAGATCAATAATTGATTTGATCAAACATCATAATACCTTCAACTCGACCTTGCCACCAACTTTAGACATACATAAAAGACCTATAAAGTAATAGACTTATATGGCTAACTCGCGTGATACACAAGCTTTTTCCAGCTATGATATGCTCTTAAAAAAGCTCGATAGCTTCATCCGCAAATACTATACTAACAAGATACTCCGAGGTGCGCTGATCACAGTAGGATTATGTGTCGCTCTGTTTTTGATATATGCTTTTCTAGAAGACCAGTTTTATATGTCTCGTGGAGGACGTAAGGTCTTGTTTTTCTCTTACCTCGTTATGTTGGTTTCAGCAGTCGGATACTTCATTGTTTATCCAATGTTAAGCTACTTTAGATTAGGTAGTTCGATCAGCCACGAACAAGCAGCTAACATACTTGGCGATCACTTTACCGATGTACAAGACAAACTTGTTAATGTCCTACAACTTAAAAAAGATGCTTCTGCAGACAACTCTTTAGCATTAGCCAGCATACAGCAGAAGGCTGACGAAATCAAGTTGATTCCTTTTCGACAGGCTATCGATCTTGGAGCTAATAAGAAGTACCTTAAGTATGCATTGCCTCCAGTGTTAATGCTAGTTTTTCTGCTCTTCGCTGCGCCTAGCATGATAACCGATAGCACCTATCGGATCATCAATAACAACAAAAACTTCGAGCGAGAAGCACCTTTTCACTTCGCTTTCGCAAATGAATCTCTTGAGGTCGTCCAATATGAAGACTATAGGCTACAGATCACTGTAGATGGTGAGCAGATACCAGCAGAAGCGTATATAGAAGTGGACGGCTATCAGTATAGATTGAATAAAGAATCAGCTGATACTTACTCCTATCTCTTCGCTAATGTCAGAGAGGATACAGACTTCAGGGTATACGCAGGCAGATATGGAAGTGAAACAGAAACTCTAGTCGTACTGCCAAAGCCAAAGATGGTAGACTTCCAGATAGAACTTTCTTATCCAAGATATACAGGTAGAAGATCCGAAGTACTTAAAAGCACCGGAGACTTCACAGTACCAGAAGGAACAAAAGCACGGTGGTCTTTTGACACTAAGAGTACCGATGACGTATCATTAAAATATGGTGATGATGCGCCTATCACTCTAGAGAAATCTAGTGATATCACTTATGGCTATGACAAGTCTATCTATCAAGATGTATCCTATTCGGTAGCTCTACACAATGATGCAGTTAGAGATGGAGACTCTCTGGCTTTCTTCATCAACGTAATAAAAGACCAGTACCCACAGATAAATGTAGAGGTGGTAAAAGACAGCACCGCCTCTGAACTTTACTACTTCATCGGAAGTGCCTCTGATGATTATGCCTTGACAAAACTAAAGTTTGTCTTTGAGCAAGTGAACGAACAGGGTATCACAGTCCATCAAGGAAGTGAAGATCTTCCGCTCAATATCACCTCACAGACAGATTATGACTACATCATGAATGTAGCTGACTACGAACTCAAGCCAGGTGATAAGTTGAACTACTACTTTGAAGTATATGATAATGACGGTATCCGCGGGGCAAAGTCTAGTAAGACGTCCGTGATGGCCCACCAAAAGAAAAGTATAGAAGAGCTAAAACAAGAAGAGGAGGCTAATGAGGAAAAAATAAAAGATAAGCTCAAAGATGGTATCAAAGAATCGAAAGAGATACAAGAGCTCTTAGAGAAACTGAGAGAAAAGCTACTTCAGAAGGAACAACCAGACTGGCAAGACAAAGCAGAGTTGGAAAAACTGCTCGAGCGTCAAAAGCAACTACAAGAGAATCTCAAAGACATACAAAAAGCAAATCAACAGAATCTTGAAAATCAACTTGAGATGGAATCTCTTTCTCCTGAACAACAGGAAAAGCAAGAACGCATGCAAGAGTTGATGGAAGAGATGGTAGATAATGAGATGCAGGATCTCATGGAGAAAATCCAAGAGCTCATGCAAGAACTCAATAAAGAAGAGTCTCTAGAAATGCTTGAAGACTTCCAGATGAATGAAGAGCAGATGGAAGAGCAGATGGAAAGACTCGAAGAACTCTACAAGCAACTTGAAGTCGAAAAGGAAATGAATGAACAAATCGACAAGCTTGAAGAACTAAGCGAAAAGTTGGATGAGCTCAGCAAAGAAACTGAGGATCCAAACGCTAATCAAGAAGAGTTGAAAAAAGAACAGGAGGAGATCAATGAGGAGTTTGAGAAGCTGAAGGAGGAGATGAGTGAAACTTTTGAAAAGAATGAAGACTTAGAAAAGCCTCAACCCATCAGCGACGATATGCCAGAACAAGCTGAAGAGGTCAGTGAAGATCTTGAAGAAAGTCAGGAGTCGCTTGAACAACAAGAAAATTCTAAAGCTTCAGATTCTCAGAAAGGAGCATCGCAAAAAATGAAGCAGATGGCTGCGGGTATGCAACAGCAGATGCAAGCCGGTCAAGCAGAACAGACGTCTGAAGACATAGAGACACTTAGGCAACTCCTAGAAAATCTGGTTACTCTTTCTTTTGATCAAGAATCTCTGGTGGGTTATATCAATAGAACTGTAGTTAATACGCCTAGATATACTTCTCTTGTACAAGACCAGATGAAGATCGCCGATGACTTCCAAGTTGTCCAAGATACACTACAAGCTTTAGCAAAGAGAAACCCTGACCTTGAGACCTTCGTCCTAGAGAAGGTAACCGAGGTAAAACACAACTTGAGTTCTAGCCTTACTCAACTAGAAGACAGGAAAAAGCCAGAGGCTAATCAAAGTCAGAGGACAACCATGACAAACTTAAATGACCTAGCTCTGATGTTGTCCGAGAGTATGGAGCAGATGCAACAGCAGATGGCAGGCATGATGTCTGGAAGTCAGATGTGTCAAAATCCAGGAAATAGCAAAGGCCAAGGAAAAAAAGGTAACCAAGATGGTCCTGGTGATAAAATCTCAGAGGGTCAGGAGCAGATGTCTGATGAGTTGAAGAAGATGATGGAAAAGCAAGGTAAAGATGGAAAAGGAGGCAAGGGGGGCAACAGTGCTAAAGACTTTGCTGAAGCAGCAAAAAGACAAGCCGCCTTGCGAAAAGCCCTTGAGCGCCTAGCTAAAGAACAGCAAGAAAACGGCCAAGGCGCCTCTGATGATCTAGAAAAGATCATCGATGAAATGAACAAACAAGAGATAGACCTAGTCAATAAGAGATTAGATAACGAGATGCTAAACCGTCAACAAGAAATTTTAACTCGGCTTTTGGAAGCAGAATCTGCCCAGAAAGAACGAGAGCTCGACGATAAACGAAAGTCAGAATCAGGAGAAGACATTAAAAACGAACTTCCTCCTTCGATAGAAGAGTACATAAAAAAGCGCAAGTCATTACTTGAGCAATATAAATACACATCTCCCCAGATGAAACCATACTATAAGCAACTTGTAGACGAGTACTACAAAAAACTGAAGCGAGCTTAACCAACTAGTATGACGAGAGACTTTACTTTAAAGCTGGCTTCCAGCACTCAAAGTATTTGTAAGCTGGAAGAGTATATCCAGTGTATAGCAGATAAGTATAACATTCAACCCGCAAAGTATCCCGATATCTTGATCAGTCTAACGGAGGCTGTTAATAATGCCATCATACATGGCAACAAAGAACATCAAGACAAATACGTCCATGTAGAGTTAAAGAAAACCCCTGCGGGTCTGACTTTTACTGTCCATGATGAGGGATCAGGGTTTAACCCAAAGAACATACCCGACCCAACCAGTACTGAGCATCTTAGTTGTTGTGGAGGTAGAGGCGTCTTTTTGATGAGACAACTTGCCGATGAGGTAAGGTATCTTAATAATGGAAGGTCCGTCTGTATGGACTTCTCTATATGATCGAAGATCTCATCCATGTCCATGTCGAAGATGTGGATTTTTCCTACCCTGATTTAGAGCATTTACGAAAGTGGATAGGAGACTGTGTGGCATGCGAAGAAAAGCAAGTAGGTCCTATCAATATCATCTTCTGTTCTGATGACTACCTTTTAAAATATAACAAGACTTATCTCGATCATGACTACTACACCGATATCATCACGTTTGGTTATGAAGAAAATCCGATAGAAGGAGATCTCTATATAAGTCTAGATCGCGTCAAAGACAACGCTTCATCTCGTGGTATTAAATTGCAAGATGAAGTCGATAGAGTCATCATACATGGAGTTCTTCACCTCCTAGGGTATAACGACAAGACCGAAGAAGAGCAAAAGATTATAGCAGAAAAAGAAGATGCTTGTCTTTGCCAGAGGGAAGGTTGTACTAGATCGGATTAGCTTAGAAGGAATCTAAATAACGAGGAGTTGATCTCTGAATTTAAGTCGGCAGTAAGAATCATTAATTTTGTGTGCATGTAAGTTAACGACTAATTACTCTTGTAATATTCGATCTCTTACAATAAAACATAACAGATGAATTGGCTACTAAATTTTTTCACCTCTAGTATAGGTCGAAAGATCATCATGTCGCTGACAGGTTTATTTCTTATCCTGTTTTTGACAGTGCATCTTATAGGCAATCTGCAACTACTTTATCCCGATGGCGGAAAGGCCTTTAATATCTATTCGGACTTCATGGGTAACAATACACTTGTCCAGTTGATATCAAAGGGTAACTTTTTCTTCATCTTTCTTCATGCCATACAAGGTATCATGCTGTACTTCAAAAATAAATCAGCAAAGGGCTCTAATTATGCTGTGATACCAAAGAACAAAACATCGTGGGCTTCTAAGAATATGGCCTTTCTGGGCACTTTGATCCTAGCGTTTATACTTATGCACCTTGGTCACTTCTACGTTATATTCAAATTTGGTAATAGTGTGCCGATGATCAGTTATGGTGGAGCAGAGATGCTTGACTCGTATAGTCGAGTCGTCAGTGTTTTGACCAATCCTCTCTGGGTAGTTTGTTATTTAGTCGGTCTTGTTGCTCTTGCCTTTCATCTTAATCATGGATTTGCAAGTGCTTTTCAATCACTTGGCCTCCGGCATAAAAAATATACCCCGATCATATCTTTTGCAGGCAAGGCATATTCTTTCCTTGTCCCATTTGGTTTTGCCATCATACCTATATACCTCTACATAACCTCACTCTAGACTTATAGCAACATGACATTACAAAGTAATATTCCAGCAGGAGCCCTCGATGATAAGTGGGTGAACTATAAATCTAAGATGAATCTCGTCGCTCCTAACAATAAGCGACGTCTTGAAGTAATCGTGGTAGGAACAGGACTAGCAGGCGCATCTGCTGCAGCCACTTTAGGCGAGCTTGGATACAATGTAAAGTGCTTCACTTTTCACGACAGTCCGAGAAGGGCACACAGTATCGCTGCCCAAGGAGGGATCAACGCCGCGAAGAACTATCAGAATGATGGCGATAGTGTCTATCGCCTTTTCTACGATACTATAAAAGGTGGAGACTACAGGTCTCGAGAAGCTAATGTCCATAGGCTAGCAGAAGTAAGTGTAGATATCATAGACCAATGCGTGGCTCAAGGTGTACCCTTCGCTAGAGAGTATGGGGGACTTCTAGAAAACAGATCTTTCGGTGGAGTGCAAGTCTCAAGGACTTTCTACGCAAGAGGACAAACTGGACAGCAGCTACTAATCGGTGCGTACCAAGCACTATCCAGACAAATTTCTCTTGGTCAAGTTGAGATGTATAATCGTCATGAGATGCTTGACCTTGTTAAGGTGGATGGCAAGGCTCGAGGGATCATCACCCGTAATCTACTTACAGGAACTATAGAAAGGCATGCTGCCCATTGTGTGGTGCTGGCCACAGGTGGCTATGGCAATGTATTTTATCTCTCTACTAACGCAATGGGTTCTAACGTAAGTGCAGCTTGGAGAGCAGTACGAAGAGGGGCTCTGATGGCCAACCCATGTTATACGCAGATACATCCAACATGTATCCCTGTATCTGGTGACTACCAATCAAAGCTTACTCTGATGTCAGAGTCGTTACGTAACGACGGGCGTGTATGGGTACCTAAGAAAATAGAAGATGCAGAGGCTATCCGCAAAGGAGAAAAAACAGGCCTTGACATACCAGAAGAAGATAGAGATTATTATCTCGAAAGAAGATATCCGGCCTTTGGTAATCTCGTGCCGAGAGATGTAGCTTCGAGGGCAGCCAAAGTAGCTTGCGACGAAGGAAAAGGAGTATCTCCTACCGGGTTGGCTGTGTTCCTAGATTTCAGCGATGCAACTATCCGCTATGGAAAATCGAAGGCTCTATCTATGGGTCTTAATGGATCTGCTAATTACGAACAGCTAGGTAAGGAGGTAATCTCAGCGAAATATGGCAACCTCTTCCAGATGTACGAAAAGATTTCTGGTGAAGACCCATATGTATATCCTATGAAGATTTTTCCTGCCGTACACTATACTATGGGAGGTATCTGGGTAGATTATAACCTACAAACCAATGTCCCTGGGCTCTTCGCACTAGGAGAGGCTAACTTCTCTGATCATGGTGCTAATCGACTAGGTGCTTCTGCGCTGATGCAAGGACTCGCAGATGGTTACTTCGTCATACCTTATACGATAGGACAGTTTCTATCACATGAGATTAGAACACCTAAGTTCACCACAGATTTGCCAGAGTTTGAAGAGGCTGAAAATGCCGTAAAAGAACGACTTAACAAGTTTCTGAACATCAATGGAAATCAGACTGTAGAGTCCTTTCATAGACGTCTTGGAAAGATCATGTGGGACTACTGCGGCATGTCACGTAGTGCCGAAGGTCTCGCTAAAGCACGTGATATGATCAAAGAACTACGTGCAGAATTCTATCGTGACGTATATGTCCCAGGATCTGCCGATGAGTATAATCCTGAGCTCGAGAAAGCGGCTCGAGTAGCGGACTTCCTAGAGCTCGGGGAGATATTCGCAGTAGATGCTTTGGATAGAAATGAATCGTGTGGAGGACACTTCAGGGAAGAATATCAATCCGCTGAAGGTGAGGCCCAACGTGACGATGACAACTACACTTATGTATCAGCTTGGGAATGGTCAGATGATGGCAACCATGTCTTGCACAAAGAAGAATTACAGTTTGAAAATGTCGAGTTAAAAACTCGGTCCTATAAATAAACCCCAAACCCACAAAAAAATATAAGCTATGAGCGGAGATATGAACCTTACACTCAATGTCTGGAGACAATCAGGACCTAATGCCAAAGGAAAGTTTGAGTCCTATAAGGTAGAGGCTAATGAGCACATGTCTTTTCTAGAAATGCTCGATGTACTTAACGAACAACTGCTTGCAGAAAAAAAGAGGCCTATCACTTTTGAACACGACTGCAGAGAAGGTATCTGCGGTTCATGCAGTATGGTGATTGATGGGCGGCCTCATGGCCCTCAGACAGGTACAACTGCTTGTCAGCTTCATATGAGACACTATAAAGATGGCGATACGATTGTTATAGAGCCATTCAGAGCTCAAGCCTTTCCTATACTTCAAGATTTATCTGTCGACAGAAGTGCTTTTGATAATATCATCCAAGCCGGTGGCTATGTCTCGGTTAACACTGGTCAAGCAGTCGATGGCAATGCCATCCCTATCGAGCAAGACACTGCTCTTCAGGCCTTCGAATCTGCAACTTGCATAGGCTGTGGAGCGTGTGTCGCGGCATGTCCTAATGGGTCAGCGATGTTATTTACATCGGCCAAGGTATCACACCTAGGTGTATTGCCTCAGGGCAAGGTAGAACATACAAAGCGTGTTAAAAACATGGTAGCTCAGATGGATAAAGAAGGGTTTGGAATGTGCTCAAATGTTGGTGCTTGTGAAGCCGAGTGTCCCAAAGAAATCAGTCTTGATAATATAGCAAGGATGAACCGAGCCTACGCAACAGCCATGCTCGCCTCTGAATAGTCAGGATCTGATCACTTTCGTAAATGTTAAGCCAAGCTTACTGATTTGAGTTGGTTGTAATACACCAAACTCTCTTCATATAGAGACCTTAGCTCCTTAGGTAGCTTACGAGAACTCGTAGCCTGTTTCTCAAAGCCCGTACTCTTCCATACATTTTGATACCAATACTTCGCCCATGGCCCATCTTCTGATATAGGACCTGCAGGCCACGAGAGCATTTCCCTACTGAATGGTATTTCAATTTCTTGGCAAAGTTTGGTAAGCTCCATTTCTGGGTCAGAAAGGATGATATTAGAATCTACAACTATAGGGTCCTGCCCTCGTGATACTAGATAAGTATATATCCTCCACTCCATCTCTAATCCTATGTCTAGCATACTCGGGGTATCAACAACTTGAGAAAAAGAAGCTATAAGTTGATAAGGGTCTCTTATCAAAAAAACATTGGTTAGGTCATTTAAAAAGTCGAGCTCTACATCTATAAAGTGATGCGCCATACCTTTGATAAAGTAGATAGGCTTATCGACGTCCTGGAAGATCAAATCTCTCTTGATCGTCTTCATGTCATCTGGAAGCATCTCTAGAGTCTCCTTAGTGCCAGGATGATAAGTGATACCCGTATGCCTGAGATAGTAGGCGTACATGGGCTCATCTACCACAATAGTATCAGACCTGTTAGCAAATGCATACATCAGTGCTGTGGAGATATTTCGCGGACCAGATATCAGATTTATCCGCTTAGTCATCATCAAGTGCTTCTGGATGCCAAAACAATTCATCAAAGTTCTTCACCTTATTATCTTCTACTATAACACCCTCTTTTTCTAGCAGCTCCTGCATGAGAGTTGGAGTCTTAAAATGTACTCGTCCAGATAGCTCACCTTTACGATTGACAACTCTATGAGCTGGGACATCTCCCATACCACTTTTGTTAGATTGAGTCAGTGCCCACCCAACCATACGGGCGGAACCAAGAGAAAGATAGTCTGCGATAGCACCATAATTAGTTACTCTTCCTTTTGGTATCTTTTGAGTCACATAATATACCAGGTCAAAGTAACTTTGGTGCTTCATAAATGTAGATTAATGTTAACACGACGTGTCATCGCCGCAGATATAGCAAACTTAACAGATGCCAGGTATTTTGCCGCTCGCGGTGTAGATTATTTGATGTTTGACTTGAGTCATATCACCTTAGAAAGGCTGCTAGAGATAAAAGAGTGGGTGGAAGGTCCTGCGGCTATCCTTCTTGTTGACGAATCAACACTTGACCTTATCGAAGAGGCAATCTTAAGAGTAAGTCCAGTAGCTATAGTATGTAAATCTCCACATACAATAGGTGAGTTGCAACACTATCAAGCCCATGTTGAGGTAGCTCATATGCCGAGTGATCATGTGGAAGTAGGCGATCAAATCTTTAGATCTGTTACTACCCTTGATGGGCTAGCTTCTTTAGACTCTCAAGATGGCATCATCATAACTGGAGGAGATGAAGAAGAAGTCGGAGTTAAAGACTTTGATATTCTCGACTCCATCTTTGATGAACTAGAAGAAGATTAATCTTACGTCCAGACGGAGGAGGCTACTACTAGGGCTGTGTCATCTGCACTCTTTAAAGCATGGTAGTACACTCCATCTTCTTCTCCTAAGGCTATGGTCAGCTCCTGATTAGGAAGAATCTCAGACTTGAGATGGATCGTGAAAGAACTCAACTTTTTTTGCTGATGCACTTCATTAGGGATTCCCTGCAGCAGGAGTCTTGACGTCACTACATTATTCACGTGTCCATTCCAATCGATGTCATAGTGCCCCACCCGATGTTTATAGACATCCCTTAATTCGGGAAGTTTTAATTTTTGCGCAGGCAAGGGTAAGTTCTGACCAGGCTCAACTTCCTGCATATCAATCAATCTTTGTGGTATAGAACTCATACGCCTCGTCTTCAGATTCATCAGAGTCCAGGTCGAAGCTGCACAAGCAAGAGTCTCTCCTTTTTCATCAAGTATCCAAAAATCCCTGTAGGCAAAAACCCTAGCGATACCTGCTGGATATGTAATCACACGTAATTTGTCCCCTATCTTAGCATAGCGATATATCTTAAGCTCTTTGCGCAGAAGCACCCAGTTGCAATCGGCTAACTCTTCATCCCACATGGAGAACTTCAACTGGATAGCATTGTGCATCGAGCCTTCTTGCATCAGCATCAACACAGCAGGCGGAATGATCTGATTGTCGGCCCCCACTTCATGGACTCTTACAACATATGGTTCGTCGAATGCGATAGTGGGAACTTCTCTTAAGAGGTATTTATTAGGATCGATGTGTCGACGGTTTAGGATGCGAATCTAGAACTTAGAAGTCATTTACGAAAGTGATGACATCCCGATTGTATCGAGGTGAGGAAATAATATCTTAGCCGTTACTAATTATAAGATCATGTCAAAAGTAATAATCGGGGACAAAGAATATTTTAAAGGAATCAAGTCCATCGGATACGAAGGGCGTAAATCCAAAAATCCTCTGGCCTTCAAGTGGTACGACCCTAACAAGCGGGTAGCTGGCAAGTCCATGAAGAGTCACTTCAGGTTTGCAGTGGCCTACTGGCATACCTTCTGTAATGATGGAGGAGATCCTTTTGGGGGAGCGACCAAGTTCTATCCATGGGCGGTTGATAAAGATCCTATACAAAGAGCGAAGGATAAGATGGATGCCGCCTTTGAGTTTATATCCAAGCTTGGTGTCGAATATTTTTGCTTTCATGATGTTGACCTTATAGATGAAGGTGATACACTCAAGCAAACTGAAAAGAGGTTGGACATCATAACTGACTATGGCAAGCAAAAGATGCGTGGGAGCAACATCAAGGTTCTATGGGGCACAGCAAATCTTTTTTCTCATCATCGATATATGAACGGTGCAGCAACGAATCCAGACTTTCAGGTCGTTGCCTATGCCGGAGCACAAGTCAAAAATGCCATAGATGCTACCATAAAGTTGGGCGGACAAAACTATGTTTTCTGGGGTGGCAGAGAAGGGTATATGTCTCTACTCAATACTAATATGAAAAGAGAACTTGACAACTTTGCCCAGTTTCTACATATGGCTAAAGATTATGCGCGCAGAAGGGGATTCAAAGGGTACTTCTTCATCGAGCCTAAGCCAATGGAACCATCGAAGCACCAGTATGATTTTGATGCAGCCACGTGTCTTAATTTTTTAAGACAATATGATCTGATGGATGACTTCAAGCTGAATTTAGAAACTAACCACGCGACTCTTGCAGGACACACCATGCAACACGAGATGCAAGTGGCTGCAGATGCTGGAGCTCTTGGAAGTATGGATGCTAATAGAGGCGATTATCAAAACGGCTGGGACACTGATCAATTTCCAGTTGATCTATATGAACTTACAGAACAGATGCTCATCTTATTAGCGAGTAAAGGTTTTCAAGGAGGTGGTATCAACTTCGATGCTAAGACGAGAAGAAATTCAACCGCCCTTGCTGATATATTTTATGCCCACATCGGAGGCATGGATAATTTTGCTCGAGCACTCATTATTGCGGATCAGATTATGAAAGAATCTGATTATAAAAAAATGCGAAAGAAAAGATATAGCTCATTTGATAGAGGTCATGGAAAACTTTTCACCCAAGGAAAGCTAAAACTTCAAGACCTACACAAACTTGCCTCTAAAAAAGGCGAGCCAGAACATATAAGCGGCCAGCAGGAGTTATTTGAAAATATATTGAACGAGTTTATCTAGGCAGGTTTAATGCGGTACACCATTTTGAAAATCATAGCATACATCTGAACTAAGATATAGGTTAGAATTAACGAATGATGCCAGCGATAAAATGTCGTGTTCTCGTGCCCTAAAGTTGATACCTCTTATAAATTCTGCTTCTATAAATATATGTTCCTCGGCACTATATCCCGCTTGATCGATGGTACTAACATGAATAGAGTCTGGGATAGTAGAACAATCTATAACGGTTGTATCTATACTATATATGATACCATTTCTATGGTTAGCTATATATAGTTCATTCGTATGGTCCTCTCCAAATGAAACAAAGTTGCCCAATACTGTACTGCTATTTGAACTATCCCAACAAGCAGTTTCTTCATCATCCTTTATACAGAGTTTACCATTTTTAAAATCTGCAAAAAAGTATTTGCCAACCCACTCTGGATATTTAGATCCTCTATACACATATCCTGCGGTGATGCTACCAAATAAGTCGTGCTTTCCAGAATAGACTGGACTAATAGGAAGAAGATTATCATTCTCTATACAAGGAAACTCTTCGTGTACAAGTGGCCCTTCCATACACCCCCACCCATAATTACCAGGCTTTATAATATTAATCTCCTCATAACTACTCCACCCAACATCTCCGAGATAAATGTCACTTGTCTCTTTGTCTAACGTAAGTCGCCACGGACTCCTAACTCCAAATGCATAGATTTCATCAAGTACAAACGAGCTATCTATGAAAGGGTTATCAATTGGTATTTTATAATTTTTATTTGCATCATTAGGAAAATCATCTCCGCTGACATCCAGTCGTAATACCGAACCATGAATATTCAACGGATTCTGGGCATTGACCTTAGGTGCATTATTTTCTTCTCCATCACCTTTTGATATATAGAGGTAGCCATCTGTGCCAAATATTGGATTTCCACCCTGATGAATAGAAGCCAGGTTATCATGCGAAAGAAGGATCTTTTCACTATTAGAAACTAAGGTGTCATTACATAATTCAAATCTAGACAGTCGAGATTCGTAGTAGGTCGTATCATAAGTATAGTGTACATATATAAAATTATTATCTTGAAACTCTGGATGAACTGCTATCCCATATAATCCATTGGCCGCTTCATTCGACACATTTGGAATTATGCCAACAACAACAGAAGAGTCAATTGTAAGATCAGGTATATACCTGAGGCCTCCGCGCAATTCTGTAACTAAGAAGCCTTGTTTATATGACACCAAATGGGTAGGATAGTTAAGCCCCGTAGCCTTTTTTGTAAGGGTCGGAGTCTGCCCATTTGCCGCAAAGGCGAAAGAGGCCATAACTATAAAGACTAACATTCTCATCATCACTAAACTGCCGCAAAAGTATACTATAACTAGTACATCTAGCTGTAAATAGCCTCTACTGACGCTCATTAATCCAATCCCCAATATCCTTCATCACTTGATCCTTTTCTGGCTCGTGGATGAGTTCATGATAAAGGCCAGGATAGAGATGCAGCGTTTTATCTTTCGAACTGGCATCTCTATGTAATTTTTTTGACCCTCCTGGCATCGTAAGTCTATCGCCATCTCCATGGAGTACTAGCAATGGCAGGCTTATCTTTTTGAAAATGCCACTATTTCTCTTAATCGCTTTTAGCATTTCTGCACCTGTCCTTGCTCTTGTGCCTTCGAGATAGTTAAGTGGGTCAGCCATATACGCCTCTTTCACTGCTGGAGAACGCGTCAAGTATGTCTTATCTAGTTTTTCTGTTTTAAGTTTTGGGAACAATGCTCCAAGTATGGGAGCTAGCCTTTGAAGTATAGGGGACAAGTTCGGGTCCAATTCTAACGCTCCACTCGAAGATATGAGACCTAATATGTCTTCATCACCTTGTGTTAATGCG
>CAYYBR010000095.1:0-14773 GCA_964470035.1 uncultured Saprospiraceae bacterium | reverse complement strand
GGGCGATTAGCTCAGTTGGTTCAGAGCATCACGCATACAGCGTGAGGGTCGGATTGGCGAATAAAAAGGAAGTAGGGCGATTAGCTCAGTTGGTTCAGAGCATCACGCATACAGCGTGAGGGTCGGATTAGCGAATAAAAAAGAAGTAGGGCGATTAGCTCAGTTGGTTCAGAGCACCTGGTTTACACCCAGGGGGTCGGGAGTTCGAGTCTCTCATCGCCCACACACCCAAAAAGGTCAGTTGATAAAACTGACCTTTTTTTATGGCATATACGTATATACTGTATTCAGAAAGTTTAGGAAAGTACTACACAGGCTCAACGAGCAAAACAATAGAAGAAAGACTAGCCTATCATCGTGGTAACCATAAAGGATATACGAGTAGTGCAAAAGATTGGCGTGTGATATATGCACAAGAGACAGAAACGATATCCGAATCTAGGGATCTGGAGAAAAGAATAAAGAAAAGAGGAGCACAGAGATTTCTTGAAGATAAGTAGCAGTTAGAAGTAGAGCATCACGCTTACAGCGTGAGGGTCGGGAGTTCGAGTCACTGACCTGTGACGCCGGAGGCATTATCGCATACACACCCAAAAAGGTCAGTTGATAAAACTGACCTTTTTTATGGCATATACGTATATACTGTATTCATCCGAAATCGATGGATAAGAAAACAGGAGACAGTTTCCTATGACCATCTCCTGTTTGTAGTTTTTGCTAAGCAGCTGCCATCTCTTGCTTAGTAGCTTTGGTAAGCTTCATAAAGTCGCTTACGATGATCTCTGTGATGTAGTGCTTCTTGCCCGTACTATCCTCATAGCTTCTATATGTAAGCTTTCCCTGTACCATGACCTGCTCTCCTTTCTTTAGCACCTTGGCCATGTTCTCACCTAATTTGCCCCAGGCTACGATGTTGTGCCAGTGTGTTTCTTTTCGCTCTTCGCCATCGCGGGTCTTGTAGTACTGATTTGTGGCGAGCGATACTTTTGATACTGATCGCTCGGAGGCAAATGTTTTAACTTCTACGTCACTTCCTAGGTTGCCGATAAGTGTTACTTGATTTCTTAAAGCATTCATAATGTGTAAATTTTTTATAACGCAATTAGCGTCATGAGTAATGAAAAAATTTATCCGACTACTCGACATGTAGACTGTATATCGGATCGACAATACAAAGATGAGGACAGTGTCAAGCTGTAGTCGTGTAATAACCGTTTACTTCCGTTTGTAGCCGTTTGTAATCGGCTACGGTACTGATTTTGCTATGATCTTTAAGTAATTCAAGATGTGACTAATATTTAAGTTTTTGATAAAATCAGTCTAATCATAGCCATCATGGACATCGAATTCCTTACAAAAAGGTAAATTTAGGATAGATCAAATTTTCTTAAAAGACGGTGGAAGATGTAGAAAAAATAATCCTCCTTATCGTGGCAGGGCAAGGTGTATTGCTCACTTTGGCGATGTTGTATTCTTTTCGAAAAAACAGTTATTCAAACCTATTCACTGGCTTGATAACCTACGTGCTGACTATCGAAATCCTAAACTACTATGGCATGAGGATAGGTTATCATAGCTCAGCTTACCCTATTCCTTTTTGGTCGCTAGGCACGTACTTGATATTACCCCCTTCCTTGTATCTGATGATAAGGTGTAATTTCTATCCTGACTTCAAACCAAAGAGGGTACACTTACTTTTGTTTGTGCCAGCTATCGTAGAGATCGTATTAGATGTATCAGTTTTTTATATCGCCAGACATACACAGACCAACTATGACCTCATTAATAATCCGATTTACTTCACCCTTACGGAAATAAGTCCCCTATTAGGCATGATTGCCTTAATGATATATTTTGGCTTAGCCCTCTACCGACTTATTAAAAGAGATGACTCTTTAAGAACAGCGATACATCAACATCTTAGATTATCCGTCATCTGGGTGTTTGGAGTGATACTAGTATGTGTCTGGTCACTTTCGATGGTAACGAACTCATCTTTCTATTTTATATCTCTTGAGGTGTTGGTTCTTGTTTTCATTGGAGTGGTGGGATTCTTGGGGTATACTCACCAATCATTTTTCAGCATACCAAAAACTGTGAAGCGCTTCTCATATCTGCAGTCACACAAATATTTTGACCATCAGGGAGATCTGAATCGACTGCACGATTTGTTCATGGATCAAAAACTATTTAGACGCAAAAAATTAAGCCTAAAAGAAGTGTCTATGGAACTCGCCTTACCAGAAAGATATGTCTCGCACTTGATTAAAGACAACTATAATCAGAGCTTTAATATGTATGTTAATTCTTTTCGTGTGCAGGATATAATTAATCGCATTCAGAGTCCACACGAGCGTTATAAAACTTTGTTTGCCATAGCCCTAGAATCGGGCTTTAATTCTAAGTCCTCTTTCAATAGTGTCTTCAAACACTTCACTGGGAAAAACCCATCCGAGTATCTTAATCCATAAGGAATAGGCCCAAAAAACATGATTCTGGACATCTGAATGATCCTTCTAATGGTCGAAGATTGAGATTCATTGTTGATTTGTAATAGTCAATAACGAATGAAAATGAATATTACGTTTCTATCCATAGTCATAGCATTTATGGCTTTTAGTCTGTCGGCCCAATCTCAGTTTTCAGAGGATCCTTATGAGATTACTTTTATCACTGCTGATTATGATACCTTCTGGAAGATTTTTGATGAGATGGATAAGCAAGAGGGCAATCCATTTATAGCTTATTTGGAGAATGTCACAGAAGGACTTCGACCTCTTGTCCAGTACGTAGACATCGATCAGTTTTATGAAGTGGTATTGGCATATCGCGATTCATATATAGAATCACGTGGAGTTCTTGCGGATGTTGATACATATAAGAAGAGAGTATCTGCATCATATGCTGCGCTAGAATATTGGTATCCAGAGGCTGTTTATCCCCCAGTGTATTTTTATGTTGGTATGTTCACATCTGGAGGTACAGTCACTGAAAAAGGATTACTTATAGGATCAGAGATGCTTTCTTCTTTAGACCACCTGGATGGTTTGATCTCACATGAACTGATACACTTTCAGCAAAATATCTCAGGTATCAACAATCTATTATCTAGATCCATCACGGAAGGTAGTGCTGATTTCATAGGCGAGTTGATTTCAGGGCAACATATAAATCAGGTGGCCTTTGAATATGGAGAGGCACATGAACAGGAATTGTGCAAAGAGTTTGTGAGCAAGATGATGGAAGAGGATCTTACTGATTGGTTATATGGAACTAGCGGAGTAGATAGTAGACCCAATGATCTAGGCTACTGGATGGGGTATAAAATCACAGAAGCATATTTTATTCAAGAAGAGGATAAGAAAAAGGCAATTGCAGACATATTGAACATTAAGGATGCATTTGACTTTACTAGAAAAAGCGGATATCTCACTTCGTATCTAAAGTAGAAACTGAAGTCGTGTTGTTAGTTTCTAGTTGATAAAATACAATTGACATTTACGTAAGTGATGAAGCTAAGAAGAGTACTACGTAATAGTGATAATATTACCTAGTCAATCGCGGGAGTAATCTCAACCACCTTAAACTCGATAGGCCCATGATCTCCTTGTATCAAGATAGGTCCTGGCGCACCTTCATCACTATCGATAGCACCACCTGTGATGCCTGGGATGATCTGATCAGTGATGATGGCTTTACCGTTGGCGATGATAGAGACTCTGCGCCCGATCAGTGTGATCTTATATTCTTGCCATTCGCCTGCTGGTTTTGCAGCCATCTCATTAGGTGTAAGGAAGCCATAGATACCACCAAAGAAAAGACTAGATGGGTACTTGCCATAGTTATCTTCTATCTGCACTTCATAGCGACCTCTGAGATAGACACCACTGTTGCTACCTTCTGGATAGCGAAAGACTACCCGAAGTTTAAAATCCCGATAGGTCTGGTCGCTAAATAGATTACCACCAGACTTTTGGTTGATGAGTAGTCCATCTTCTACTTTCCACTGATTAGTGCCTTGGACATGCCATCCATCGAGATCCCGACCGTTAAAAAGTGCTTGTGTATTACCCCATATAGGTTTCTGGTCTCGCTCTAAGGTAGGAGCGCGAACGCCTGTCCAGTCATGGACTTGTCCATCAACGTAGGTCATCGTACCACTTAAACCATGATCACTTAGCTGACCTGTGACGGACATCGTGCCTGCTGGCTCCCACTGATTAGGAATGGAAAAAGTAAAATGATCTCCTTCAACCTGGATATGTGCTATCGGTCTTGCACTTCCAAAGGCGTATACAAATCTTCCTATAAGGGTAGATCTACCTGATTTGGATATTTCTAACCAAGAAGGCACTTCGTTTTCTCCTTGTGTTATGGTCAGATCCCATCTACCTATAAAGCGTTCTCCAGGTATCTGGGCATCAATAGAAGAGCAGAAACAAAGAGAAAAAAGGAGCAGGATGATACTATGGCGCATTGCTTTAGATTACTAGTTCTTTAACTAAGATAAACTGTCAATCTTAAACCTCGTGAGCATGTATCAATTATGGATACCCAACCCAATATGCATAGCATGCTGGGATTGTAACTACACCGTAAACTGACTCAACTTAACAAAGCCTATCACTCGCTCTCTGATATCGGCTTGAGTGACAGTTTTGATCCTATGATTACTAAAGTCTTCGACTACAAAAGAAGCCATCGCAGATCCATAGATCAATGCACGCTTCATATTTTCAAAAGAGACATCTTGGGCTTTTGCTATATATCCAAGGAAGCCACCAGCAAAACAATCGCCCGCTCCTGTCGGATCAGTCACTTTGCCAAGGGGCATAGCCGGCGCATAGAAGACATTGTCTTTATCAAAAAGAAGGGCACCGTGTTCACCCTTTTTTATGATGAGGTATCTCGGGCCTAGTTCGAGTATTTTAGCTGCTGCCAATACTATCGAGTGCTCTCCACTTAACATCCTTGCCTCTTCGTCATTGATAGTAAGTACGTCACATCTCGAGATGGCTTGCTTGAGTGGTTCTAGAGCTATGTCGATCCAGAGATTCATCGTATCAAGCATCACTAGCTTAGGAGTTACTTCGAGCTGATCAAGGACGCTAAGTTGTATGTCGGGTGTCAAGTTACCAAGCATGACATACTCGCTTGTTTTATAGCTATCGGGGAGTACGGGATCAAAGTCTGCTAAGACATTTAGATCTGTGACGATCGTATCGCGATCATTCATGTTGTCATGATAGCGGCCTTCCCAGAAGAAAGACTTACCACCCTCTATGACTTTGACGCCTTCGGTTTGTACTCCTCTATTGTTAAGATCATCAAGTTCTGACTTTGGAAAATCATCTCCTATGATACTGACTAAGTTAATATCAGGATGAAAGTAGCTGGCGGCATACGCCCCATACTGACCAGACCCACCTATGACCATCTCCGCACTGCCATGTGGTGTATGGATAGTATCAAATGCAACCGTACCAACAACTAGTATACTCATGATTTTTTCTTGATTTGCCGCAAATGTATGATAACCTTACAGAAAGGAATAACCTCTTTTTGAGGTAGTAAATAAAGTCTTCTATTGTGATACTCAGTAGATTAAGCGTAATTTGCCATACTAATGATAAAAGTATAGCTATGGAGTTCTCTATGTACTTAGTTGGATTTTTGGGAGGATATGAGCTAATCGCTGTAGGTCTCATCGTTCTTTTGCTCTTTGGCGGCAAAAAACTACCAGAACTTATGAAAGGCCTAGGCTCAGGTATCCGCGAGTTCAATAATGCCAAGTCTAACATCCAAAGTGAGCTTAAAGAAAGCATGAAGGATGTAGATGCTAAAAAATAGCGTCCATACCCTTTTTGGCATTTTAATATTCGGCGTATTATTCTTACACGCCTGTCGTACTATTTCCGATACATCTTCTATCACTGAGACTCATCCTCCAGATGACGCAGAAGCTATCGACTACGATTCATTGTATTTTCAAGGTAAGTGGGGAGGCTATCTTACTCGCGATGTATATGACTTTCCTCTAGAGATAAAACTACAGGCAGACACACTCCTTCTAGACATCCCTTCTATAGGCATCGTCAAACAGGCTTTTAACAACATAGATTATGCTGACGGGGTAGTCTCAACTACTAAAGACGACCAAGTAATTAATATCACGCCAGCTGGGAGGGATTCTATTTTCATAAATGTACCTTTTGAAGGAGGATCAAAGGCGATACTTCACAGAGGTAAGAGTCGACCTAAACTAAGGAGACCTCAGTCTTCCATATCGCCCCGATCATATACATCTGAGCCAGTAGTCTTTCACAATCTTCATCATGACATAAGTCTTGCTGGTACTCTGAGCATCCCTTCATCATACTCTTCAGCAGTCATATGTCTATCAGGCTCTGGACCTTCTGATAGGGATGAAACGATATTTGGACATAAGCCATTTGCTGTGATAGCAGACTATCTATCTAGTCATGGTGTTGCTGTCTTGAGATATGATGACAGAGGAGTAGGGGAAAGCACAGGATCTCAAGTTGGGAGTACAAGCTTTGACTTTGCCATAGATGCCAGTGCAGCCTACCAATATGTCAAAGATTCGTTTGGGGACATACCAGTTGGATTCTTAGGACATAGTGAAGGCGGCATGATCGCTCAAATAGCCGATAGCATCGTGGGTGGGGCTAGTTTTCATATCTACCTCGCTTCTCCAGGTCTAGATGTGATTGATTTGATGGTTGAGCAGAACAGATTGTTCTTCGGTGCGCAGATCGGCCAGGACCAAGCGGATATTTACGCAAGTGGACTCAAGAAAGTTTTTAGTGCTGTTATAGACGATGGGGAGGTAAGTGATAAGCAAACCAAGATCAATCATCTGGCAAAGGCACTCTATAATTCGCTCGAACCAGATCAAGCAAGAAAGATCGCACCTAATGACATGTTCTATGCTATGAATATGAATGCCCTTCAAGCCAACATCTGGATGTTGTACTTCTTGAGATATCAACCGAAGCAATACTTGTCTCAGATGACCTGCCCCATACTTGCCTTGAATGGTTCAAAAGATATACAGGTCGTCCCGGCTAATCTCGAGGCTATCGAGCAACATGCGTCTAATGCTGAAGTCACAACTTATGAGATGCCTCAAATGAATCATCTCATGCAAAGGTGTATAACTGGGCAAGTGAAAGAGTATGCAATCATCTCAGAGACGATTAACCCTACGGCTCTGGATACCATGGTCTCCTGGTTAGCTGATAGAGGATGGGCTGAGGAGCTATAGACTCAATAGCCCTAATTCAAATCCTCTTCTTATCATACCTGCAGTATTCTTCACATGAAGTTTTGCCATCAGATTTTTTCGATGACTTATGACTGTATGTTCGCTTATGAAAAGCTTGCATGCGACTTCTTTGATGGTGTTTTCAAAAGCAACTAATTCTAGTACTTGAAGTTCGCGTTGAGAGACTTCTGTATGTGTTGATACATGCATGGCTATTCGTCTATAACTGGAAAAATAATCGTCTCAGGATGTATGTTGACTTCTCCAGACCCTGAAAACTGTGATCCTCCTGGATCGGTAGGATTAGGGAGTATGATTGAGTTGAATATATCTAAAGTCCCATCATTGACTGCCGTTCCACCACTTGCTGCTGTGCCAGATATAATACGAAGACCGTTAAGAGTAAGGGTAAAGCCAGGGCTGATCAAAAAAGCCGAAGAAACCATGGAGGCATCTATCGTGAGAATAGAATCAGGATCTACTTCGATGGTCACGTTCTCTTCTATTGTCAGTCCCTCCCCATTTAATGTGAGTGTATCACTGAGTAGTCCCTCGAATATATTAATCGTATCTCCTTCTTCTGCGCAGTCAAGAGCGTTACGCAGAGAGCCAATTCCATCCGAGATGGTGTCACAAACAATGATGCCCGCTACTATGATTTCTTGAAAGACTGTATCCATCGTGCCATCGGCAGCGGTGAATTTCCATTCTGTCGCAAAGGTGTCTTGCATGAAATAGAAACTGCTATCTAAAGGAACTCCACAGAGTAAAGAATCAGCACATGTATCCAGAACCTTAGGTCCTTCTAATTTAGAATTGCAAGGGATAGTAATCGAGACAAAGGTAGTATCTGTTTCAAATTCGCATGGGGGAGGGTTTCCGCAGGACGTTATAACATCAGCTTGGGAGTTGCAACCAATAAGGTTTGCAGCAATATTAATGTTGCCTCCGATAGTTCCATTTTCTAGAAGATTACAAATACCAGTGCAGTCGTTTAGAGCTGGATTACCTACGATATCTAGATTAAAACCTATGTCTACTAATTGTTCAAGTCCAGAGAGACTGGGAAGCAAAGCATTGCCCGATATATCAACTAAAACCTCGACTGATGTTACTGGCGCAAGGGCTGTTATATCTTGGAGTGAGGCATTATTATCAATATCAATTCGGAGAGCTTCACTTTCCATATTTAGTCCATCCAGTGATTGTAAAACGGGGTTGCTACCTATAAAAAACCAATTGATGGGCACTGGAGGGAGATCTTCAAGTGTAGTCAGGCTATTGTTAGATTGAATCACGAGAGATCCAGTTATAGTAGCCAAAGATGTTAATCCTGCAAGACTAGTAAGACTGGGATTGCCTCCTATAGATAAGCTCCGAACTGTTGTAAGAGATCCTAATCCAGTTAGATCTGATATATTTGAATGATTGAGTATTGATAGACTGGCGCCTACTGAAGCTAGATTGCTGAACATAGTTAAATCAGGAAATTCTGAGGCTGAAAAAGATAACGAACCTTCTACTGTAGATAAATTTGGAATAATCAGGCTCGTTAAAACACTATTAACTCTCAACTCGACATTGTTCATGACCGTTTGAACCGCACCTAGATCTAAGGTTTGAAGAAGAGGATTTTGTCTGATGAAAATATTATCCGTAGTTGTGATATTATCAAAAATATCTACAGTCGTTAGCAGAGGATTATTTGAGATTTCTGCACCGATACGAGGATTACTCGAAGTATTCAATCCTGAGATAGACGTTAAGTTTGCGTTGTTACTAATTTGGATAAGTCTATCAGCAAAAGTAATGGATGAGAAATCGATGGTAGTTATAAGTGGATTATTCCTTATTCTAAATTCACGAGAAACTAAAGTAGCTCCAAATAGTGGTGCCACAGATGCCAACAGAGGATTGTTATCAACTATTAGCCCTTGACCTAGTCCGACTTGGTTAGCATTAAAGTCGCCGAGAGAAGTGAGTTTTGGGTTGTTGATTATTTCTACGCCATTGCTATTGTGTGTAAGGTTGAAATTATATCCATGGATAGAACTGAGATTGTCATTATTAAGTAATCTTATGATTGCGAGCTGCACCATTCCTGGAGGGCCGTCTAGGCTTGTAAGTGCATCGCAGTTGTCGACAGAAAGAAGCTGTAGGTCTAAAAAGGTACCAAAGTCCACAAGTGATGTGAGGCTCGGGAGGTTTCTTAAAAAAACTTGAGATGCTTGTGACATGTTTGGCATGCTTAAGGCTGTTATGTTTGGATTGTCAGCAATAGTTAAAGATGTAGTACTCGTTATGCCTTGGAGTCCGGCCAGATTTGGGAGAGTTGAGTTATTAGTAATGATGAGTTGAGGTGCATCCAGATTACTAAGTGCAGTTAAGTCTGTCAGGTCATCGTTGAATTGAATTATAATGCCTTGAGCAGAAGAAAGGCCTCCAAGTCCGAAAAGTGATGTTAAATTGGGATTACCATCGACTATAAAAAACCCATCAACAGATTGAATATTACTTAGAGGACTGAGATCTGTGATATCCGAAAAAGGACCTGAGTTGAATTGTCGTCCGATCGCAAGGCGACCAGATATAAGATCACATGTGGGATAGTCTATTAAAAAACTATCCACTTGATTTTGTGATGTAAGTAATACATCTCCAGGAGGGCATTGAGCGGATATATCCAGCGAAGAACATATTAGTACAATGAAACCTAAAAGATTTAGTCTTCTAGTGCGATTGATCGTCAGATGAACTAGATTCAGACATATTGCAACTAGATCTGCGGTTTTAGGTGGATGTAGCTTTACTTTCAGTGATGCAGACATAAGTGATATTTCTAGTCTGCTGTAAATCTCAGATATAATTATCTATGTTTTAATACCTAAGTGTAGGGATTAGGGTCGATTTTCTTCAGATACCTATAAGTAGGTAGATAGCATTGTGATAGATGATATAGATTTATGATAACTTCAGTGTCACATTGCATCATATTATGAACCATTCGATCTGGATCATACTTTTATTCTGTCCTATCCTAAGCTTAAAAGCCCAAAACAATTATGTTGATAGCCTTGAATCTGTTCTCGAATCGGAGACAAATAATCGAGAAAGGGCAACAGCAGCGATCAATCTATCATCTTATTTCCTTCCTAGAGATTTGGATAAAGTGCCCTCTTATGCTCAGCGTGCTAGTGATCTTTTAACAACACCTGATAGTTTAAAGACGATAGCCATAGATCAAATGGCTAGATATTATTTCTTCAAGAGCAATCTTGACTCTGCTTTATACTTTTTTCTAGAAGCCCAATCAACAGCTGATCAAATAGACAACTCATTCTTAAAAGCCTCTTTTGGTAATAGCATAGCATCCGTATATATCCGACAGTCAAAGTATGAGGACGCCTTAAAAACATTAGTAGAGAGTGCTGATTATTTTGAAGCTACTAATGATGAGTCCAATGCAAGCAAATGTTATAGTAATATGTCTGCCGCCCATGCTGCTCTTGGTAATTATGAGCAAGCCATAAAATATAGTCAGGAAGCACTGGACATATTTAGAAAGAACGGCTTGGATCAGTATGTACTTATCACTCTACCCAATCTTGCTACTCAGCACCTAGAGTCTGGTGATACAACTAAAGCCACAGAGATATTTTTACAAGCTGAAGAGCTAGCTTTAGAAAAGGAAAATAAACGATCTCTGGCCTTAACGTATAATAACCTGGGTGATTTATATCTGACTAATCAACAGTTTAAAAAGGCTCAGGAGTATATTGAAAAGAGCATAGCGGCAAAAGAAGAATTGAAACTTCTTAAAGGAATTGATAATAATTATCATAATCTGGGCTACGTATATGCGCAGCAAGGACTGCATGTCCAAGCCATTGATCACTATAACAGAGCTGTAAATTTCGCTGACCCTTCTAATAAGGTTGCTATCTATGATAAAATGAATAAGAGTTATCAAGAGATAGGGCAGATCAGAAAAGCATTGACCTATGCCAACCTGTCCATTGCACTAAAAGACTCCTTAGATAAAGAAAATAATACACAACAATTCGCTGAAATTTCTGCTAAGTACGAAACGGCCAAAAAAGAGAATGAAATTCTCAAATTAGAATCGGATAACCAAAGATTAGAAATAATAAAGAATCGTAATAAGGCAGGGCTGATCGGGGCGGCTCTTTTACTAGGTGCGCTAGGACTTATTTCGCTTTTATATTTTAAGAATCAGCGAAGAAAACAACTAATTATAAAGCAGAAACATGAACTAGAGCAAACGAGGATGATAGAAGAGATGAAGCAGAAGGAGCTTGACTCCATAGATCGTATGATCAGAGGGCAAGAGGATGAGCGCAATAAAATATCTGCAGATTTGCATGATAGCTTAGGGAGTAAAATGGCTGCATTGAAGTTGTTTGTAGATGAACTTGATGATGGCTCTTCAAGCAATAAAAATATAGACCAGGTACGAGAGATAGCAGATCATGCTTACAAGGAGGTTCGAAACATGTCGCACATATTAAATTCTGGAGTGCTCGTTAAAAAAGGGCTTATCCCAGCTATTAGGAAGGTGTCGTCCTTTATTGGAGACACAAAAAATATTAACATTGAAGTTATCGATCTTGATATGCCTAACCGGATAGATAATGCTAAAGAAATACAACTGTTCAGAATCACGCAAGAATTGCTTACAAATGTCATTAAGCATGCTGATGCATCCGAAGTAACCGTTCAGTTAGCAGGTGATAGCGATGAAGTTGCCCTAAGTGTAGAAGATAATGGCAGAGGCGTTCACAATATTAGAAAAGGAGTTGGTCTAGAAAGTATTGAGAAAAGAGTTATGGATATGGGGGGTATATATGAGATTGATTCGGCGGCTGGCAAAGGAACTTCTGTTATGATTAAAATTCCAATATGACTATAAAAGTAATAGTAGTCGATGACCATCAACTTTTTATAGATGGTATCAAGGCCATACTTAGTAAAGACATTGGAATAGAAGTAGTTGGACAGGCTAATAATGGTTTTGAGCTATTAAAAATTCTAGAGAACGGTAACTTGGCAGATGTAGTTATGATGGACATCAGGATGCCAGTTATGGATGGGATTATGACTACAAGGGTGTTAAAAAAAGAGTATCCTGATATAGCTGTATTAGTACTAAGTATGTATAATCAGGAAGAAGATCTCGAAGAAATGATCAATGCAGGAGCTAAAGGTTATCTCGTGAAGAATGCTGGGAAAGCTGAGATGTTAGAAGCCGTACATGCAGTATTTAACAAAAGGGAGTTCGTAAGCTCTGAACTCAGATCGCAGCACAAAGCAAATTCAAAGGAAGTTTCTGATCAGATCAAACTTACACGAAGAGAAAAAGAAATACTGGTGCTCGTCGCTAAAGGCAGAACCTCTATTCAAATTGCAAATACACTTTCTATCAGTAAGCTGACTGTGGATACGCATAGAAAGAATATCCATAAAAAGTTAGGAATTAATTCCAATGCTAGTTTAATCCGCTATGCATTAAAAGAGATGGAGGAATAAGAGAATTAGCAAATAGCGATACAAATCATTTGCTAATTCTCTCATTTTGATATTCTCAATATAGTTAACTAACAAACTCCAAGCTCTTCTCTATAAATGCTGACATCTCTTCGCCTTTCAGCATGTTTTGATTTAGCCTGGCAAGATCATATAGATAGCTAGCAAATTTTGATTTGCGTTCAGCTCCTTTCATCTTGATGAGTTTTTCAGCTATCATCGGATGATTCGTATTGATGACTACATTGAAAAACTCAGGCATGGGTGCATTGCCCATTTGTTGGAACTGCTGCATCTCTTGCATACGTCGCATGAACTCAGGTTTTGTGACGATAACAGGATAATCAGTAGGGGAGAGGGCTTTCATCTCAAGATGTGGTCCACCAGATTCTGGAAGAACAACTTTGAAAATATCTTCGACTTTTTCCTTCTCTTTGTCACTTAAGACAGACTCGCGCTCTTCGTCCTTTTGTACCAAGTTATCTACGATGTCACTATCAACTCTTACAAAAGTTACTCCATCCAATTTTTGCTCGAGATGCTGCATGAAGTGTGTGTCGATCATCGTATCCATCTCAAGGACGTCGTAGCTTCTCTCCTTCGCAGACTGCACAAAGCTGTGATGTTCCTTAGGCGCATTAGTATATAGATGTATGACTTTGTCATGTTTATCTGTCTGCTGGTCCTTAATTTTTTCTTTGTACTCTTCAAAGGTGAAGTGCTCACCATCTATATTTTTGAGTAGAGCAAACTTCTCAGCTTTCTCGTGAAACTTCTCTTCTGAAAGCATGCCATACTTGACGAAGACATTGATCTCACTCCACTTTTCATCATACGCTGCGCGGTCATCTTTAAAGAGACTATTGAGCTTTTCTGCGACCTTCTTGGTGATATAGCTTGTGATCTTGCGCACGTTACTATCACTTTGAAGGTAACTTCTGGAGACGTTAAGTGGGATATCTGGACTATCGATAACACCATGAAGAAGGGTCAAGAATTCAGGTACGATCTCGCTCACATCATCCGTGACATAGACTTGATTAGAGTACAGTTGGATTTTATTTTTCTGGACCTCTATTGAGTTATTCACCTTAGGAAAGTATAGTATCCCTGTAAGGTTAAATGGATAGTCAATATTTAGATGTATCCAGAAAAGTGGTGGCATCGAATAAGGATACAGGTGGCTATAGAATTCCTTATAGTCCTCATCCTTGAGCTCAGAAGGTGTGCGCTTCCAAAGTGGCTCTTTGTGGTTGATGATGTTTTCGACTTCTGTCTTGATCTCTTTGCGATCCTCACCTTCGCCTTCCCAGGTAGACTCTTCTTTGGTTCCAAAACGGATGGGGAAGGGTAGAAACTTACAATACTTCTGGAGAAGCTCCTCGATTCGACTTTTCTCTAAAAACTCTTTGCTGTCTTCAGAGATGTATAGCTTGATCTCTGTCCCTCGATCTTCCTTGTCTGCTGGATCAAGGTCGTATTCAGGATCGCCAGTACAGGTCCATCTTACAGCAGGGTCGCCTTTGTAGGACTTAGTTGTAACCTCTACTTTATCAGCTACCATAAAAGCAGAATAAAATCCTAGACCAAAGTGCCCTATGATATTGGCATCGTCTTTATACTTTTCCAAAAACTCTTCTGCAGAGGAGAATGCTACCTGATTAAGGTACTTCATGACTTCTTCCTCTGTCATGCCGATACCTCTATCATGGATAGTCAGGGAGTCATCATCAAGTATGATGTCTACAGTAAGATCACCTACTTCTCCTTTAGCTTCTCCCTTGAGAGAGAGCGTCTTCAGTTTAGTAGTAGCGTCTATCGCATTAGATACAAGTTCTCGTAAGAAGATCTCTTGATCAGAGTAGAGAAACTTCTTGATGATAGGGAATATATTCTCGGTTTGTACGGATATCTGTCCTTTTGCCATGTCGTTTAGTCGAT
>CAYYBR010000094.1:0-14784 GCA_964470035.1 uncultured Saprospiraceae bacterium | reverse complement strand
CTATAATCTATGGTTATAACTTAACTTATGACGTCTATCAATGATGTATCGGCCAATGTACTATTCAATAGTCGCCAGGTTGCAGTTGGTGACCACTTAGAAAAATACAACCAAATTACATTTCCAAAGATCAACTGGCAGCGGCTAAGTTCAATGGGAGTTAAAACTGTGGTTGTGTCAGAGTTTAGTCATGATAAACGTGTTATAGCAACTTGTATATGTGCCCCTATTTCGAGTGAGTCTATTCAGTTATTATCTTTCTATGTCGAAAAGCCATATCGCTCATTAGGCATAGGCACACGTCTCCTAAAATCCGTTTGTCAATATATAGAATCATCACCATTTTCTTCTGTACAATTAGACTATAAAACATTTTGGTCTAGCAATCAGGCTTGGGAGAAAATTCTTAAAAAAACAGGCTGGAAAATACAAGATAAAAATCTACAATATATAAAAGCAGATAACCTTCTTGACTGGAAGAATTCAAGATTTATAGATTATAGTCTACATATTCCAAGCTGTGAATTCATAGAAATAGACAAAACAAAACTCACAGCATTAGACAACTGGTTATCTCTTTGTCAAATAGACTATGTTCCTTCAGACGTCCTTCCAAGCAAACACCTAGCAAGTAATTTGTGTAGCTCTTTAAGTCTTCTGTTGTTAATAGATAAACAAATAGCTGGATGGTTAATCTGTGATCAAATATCGGACAAAACTGTCCAAATAGGCTCTCTATACGTTCTACCTCATTTTAGCAAAAAACATAAGCATTTAGCCAAAGGCCTTGTTGCTGAGTTTATCAAAAGAAATGACAAAGATCGACAAGTCTTTTTTGGTGTGCGTCATGACAATATTTACATGAATAGACTTTTAGAAAGATTTTTAGGGGATAAGGTCACTACGTATCACAAAAGGAAGGCAACAAAAATTCTAAATTAAACAACAGCAAGTTACAGGATGACATACCCGCAATCCAGCAACCTTCGTAAATACAAAGTACTTGTCAAGTACATAGCTTATTTATATAAAACTAAAAAGATATACTCACTAACGCGAAGTCATATTAATGCCATTATTAAGCGTTATCAAAATATAATTAAGAAAATACCTATAGGTCTTGCACTACTATCACTTGGTCCTGCTAGCTCCACAAATGCCCAATGCACAGATCCGACTCTCGTACCTCAACTTTTTTTCTTAGACATGTCCGGTACAAACAGTTTAGGCCGCAATGCATCTCCATTGTTTCAAGATGTTGATAACGATGGTTTAAAAGATTTGGTTGTTCCAGCATGGCCAGGGATCGAAGTTTATAGAAGAGATGTTATAGGGACTTATACACTTATGTATGACAATCAAGAAAATCCTTTTGGGGATATTTTTATTACGATCAATGGTAGTTATTTTTTTGAAGATTTAATTGTTGATGGTACTGATCGCGATGAACTAATGGTCTATGAAAACAATGAATTAGTCGTATACCAGTACGACGAGCAATCCAATTCTTATATAGAGCAAATTGGTGATGAATTGAATCCATTTCAATTCATTTTTGGAAACGCTAGGGTAGATCCATTTTTTTACGACAATAATAATGATGGTGTCCGAGATGCGGTAGTACTTAACGACGGGTTACTGCGGTTCTTTACTCTGAATGCGCAAGGGTTCTATGAAGAGAATATGAATTCCAACGTGCCAGTTATACCAAGTTATAAAAAGCCTCGTCTACTTGATCTTGATCAAGACTCATTCTATGAAACTCTTGTAATGTCCACTTTCTTTGGACAACTTGTTTATTGGCAGCACAATGGGTCAACTTTTGTTGAGGCAAATTCTAATCCCTTTGAAGGATTGTTTTCTGAAGAACTTTATGATTTTACCTTTCAAGACCTAGATAATGACGGTGATGAAGATCTCGTTGTTGGAACCCAATCGGGTCGAATAAATACTTATACAAATAATAATGGCGTCTATTCTCTAAACAACAACTCCAAGGATCCTTTATATGATGTTTGTATCGCCTCAGACGGACAGATGTTGTTCTATGACTGGGACTGTGATGGAGATGAGGATATCTTTTCAGTTAACCTATCAGGAGTTAGTTACAATGAAAACACAGGTCAAGGATATAACCCTAGTATTTTTGGCCAAAATGATTTTTTCAGTAACCTAACCGTTGGGCTTGAGCATTTAGCCCTTCTTGAAAGCGATACCCACAGTCGGCCTATAGCTATAGTCGGCCGACAAGATGGACAAATGGATATGCTTTCTTTTAATCCTTCTAACCAAAAGTATGAACTGATTCCAGATCATAGTTTGAGATTTGAAGATGTAGGATCAAGAGCAACACCCACATTATTTGATTTTGATTCAGACGGAGATCAAGATCTATTCGTAGGTAGCGATGCGGGTCCGATAAGATATTATATAAATCAGGGCGACAACAACTTTGAAAGGTTGGATGGGTCAGGGAATCCATTTGATGACTTAACCCTTGGTCGAAACTCTTCACTAGTATTACTCTTCGCTGATGGTGATATTGCCAAAGATGCTTTCGTTTCCAATGGCGGTAGAATAGAGTATTTTAATTATGATTTTTCGTCAAATAAATTTATTAGAAATACTTCAGCCAATCCGTTTTTAAATCTAGATGCCTCTCCAAATCTAGCTGTCTCTAATATTTATGCAAATGGAAAAAATGAAGTCATTCTATCACAAGGTGGCTGTCGTCTGGTTACTTTTTCAAACGTAACCAATTCTAGTTGTTATCCTTTGGATGATTGTATTACAAACAGATGGGTTGGAAATGAAGAAGATGAGTGGAATGATTCTGTAGATAATTGGTTTTTGCAACGGATTCCTCAAACTTGTGATGCAGTATCGGTACAAAACGACTCTCATCTAGTCATTCCTACCCAATCATCGGAAGAAAGCAAAGGATTAATAATATCAGAAGGTGGGATTTTAGAGGTTTTAGGTCAATTTACTGTAGATCGCCCTGAGTAACGGTGGTGCTTATTACTTGCTACAGATAAAATGAAAACGATGCTATGAGAACTAAATTCATCTGGCCTTAGCTGAGATATACTTCAGTAAAAATAGGGTCTGAAGTAGTCCACTATAGCTACGCGATATTTGATGCCCAAGATGGTTAATGCAATCAGAAAACCGACGATAATTTTCTTTGAATTAGAGGTAATACGTCTGGTTCTTTCTCTGCGATTTTTGTAACGTCTTTTACTAGAGTATGACATGAAGTGTTCTTAATCAGAAAGGAGATGTCCCATCACATCCTTCTTAGTCTTCAGATAACCTTCGCTCTCTGATGTGGGTTGAATTATAAGAGGTACTCGTTCTACAACTTTGATTCCGCTTTCTAGAAGACCAGATAACTTCTCAGGATTGTTAGTTATAAGTTTTACTTTTTTGATCCCTAAGGATTGAAGGATGGATCCTGCGATATCATATTTTCTATAGTCGGACTCTAATCCCAGTGCTTCGTTAGCCTGGATCGTATCTAGCCCTTTTTCTTGGTGGCGATAAGCTCTTAGCTTATTGATGATACCTATGCCACGGCCTTCTTGACGGAGGTAGATGAGTATCCCTTTATCAGCAGTGATAAACTCCATACTCTTGTGCAGCTGCTCGCCGCAATCACACTTCTTACTATGAAAGATATCTCCCGTGATGCACTCAGAGTGAATCCTCACGGCTACCGTCGTAGTAGGGTCCATCTCTGGATGTCTCAATACAAGATGTGGTGTATAATCCCCAGAATCATCGCTGTGAGCAGCGATGATGAAATTGCCCCAGTCTGTTGGTAACAATGCCTCCGCCTGTTGTTTCGCCTCTTGTGCCATTAATAGTCTTTAATGCGCTCCCAATAATTTTGGTTCTCTACTTCATCTAGAAGTTGCAGATAGTTAGCATATCTCAACTCACTGATATCACCCTCCTCTATGGCCATCTTAACAGCACAGGATGGTTCATTGCGATGTGTGCAGTCACCGAATTTACAACCTTTAGAAGCAGCAAATATCTCCCTAAAGTTATGCGCTATATCCATCACTTCCAGATGATTAAAACTTAAGGTCTTAATCCCGGGGGTATCGATGATGGCCCCTCCATCTGGTAGCGGATACATCTCCGCAAAGGTAGTCGTATGCTGACCTTTACCAGAGTAATCGGATATTTGCTTCGTCTTAATATTGGCATCCACACAGAGCCGATTGATAATAGATGATTTGCCTACACCGGATTGGCCGCTGATCAATGTCGTCTTATCAGTTATGACCTCCATAATCTGTTCAAAGCCCTGATCTTCATTTACGGAAGTGAGAAAAACTTGATAGTCGATATCCTCATAGATTTCCTTCAAGTATCCATAGACATTCATATGTCCAGGGTCATAAAGGTCTGCTTTGTTAAAGATGATGTGGACGGGGATATTATACGGCTCCGTCATGAGTAAAAACCGATCTATGAAGCCTTGCTTTAGCTTGGGCTCGGCGATAGTAACAATCACAATAGCCTGGTCAATGTTAGCGGCAAGGAGGTGTAAAAAGTGTTTCTTCCTCGGTGATTGTCGTACTACATAGTTCGTGCGATCTTCGATGGCTTCGATGATTGCAACGCCATCAGCTCCTAAAGAATAAGTCACAAAATCTCCTACAGCCACTGGATTAGTGAGTTTAAAACCCATGAGTTTAAACTTTCCTCTGATCACGGCGGTATATTCTTTGCGTGAAGCGGTATCAATAACACTATAAAACTTACCCGTAGATTTTGTGACTAGTCCTCGATGCATATCGATCTTATCAGGTCAGCACCTTATCCGTCCAGACTTTGTGAAATGTGAGTATGGCATCAGGGTCTCTTTCTAATATCGACCCTAACACAACAACATCGGCTCCGCTCTGCCGCGCACCTAATAGAGCATCGGGCGTAGTAATCCCACCACCGACCATCAGTGGTATAGAGAGTACATCTCTCACCTCCTTTATCAACTCAGTTTTAACAGGTTGGTTGGCTCCGCTGCCAGCTTCTAAGTATATACACTGCATACCAAGTAGTTCACCTGCCAAGGCTGTATCTGCAGCAAGTGCTCCTAGATGCGAAGGGATCGGAACTGTATTAGTGATGTAAGAGGTTGTAGATACTTTGCCACCTTCTATCAGGATATATCCCATCGAGATGATCGATAATCGACTCTTCTTAAGTATGCGAGCGGATTCTACATGTTTTCCGATAAGATACTCGGCATTGCGGCCAGATATCAGGCTTGGAAGCAAAAGACCGTCTGCATGTCTAGAGATCTGAAGAACATTACCCGGGAAAAGCAAAATCGGGGTAGTCGTGCGGGCTTTTATGCGCAATATCAGCTGGTCTACAGCAGTAACTCGACTTGTACTTCCTCCTACAAGTATGATATCTGCAAGATTCAATGAAAGGTGCTCTAGTAAGATCTCCAACTTGGGATCTTCATGATGATCAGGATCTATTAAGACACCGAGCTTTGGGCTTCCTGCAAGTAGTGATGATACCATATCAATTCAAACATAAAGTTATTATTCTACCAGCAAGCATTAAAAAAGGGGATAACTCCATTAAGCATCCCCCCTCGTCGTATGAAAAACTAAAAACTATTAGTTATATATCTCAGGCTTTGGTTGGTTATTACAGTCTTACCATTGAGTCATAAATCCTTCTTCCGATCCACGATAAACGCCTTGTTATACTCTTCATTATTCTGATGATTTTAGGGTATTGGTTATGATACAAAGTTAATAGCGTAAAAATTCACATGTATACTTCTATATTATCTACATGTACAACTATTTTGCCCCTAATAGGTGTAATTACTATATTTGCTTGTTATTATAGATGAATAACTATTGTTTATAGACAAATTATTGTTGGTTTCTCACAATGATAGCAGAAGAAGAGTTCTCTAGAACACCCCAAAAACCTACATTAGAAAGGATAGATAGTGGTTTTGGTAAATCACTTACCTTCAAAGCCTTCAGTGAAGAGTCTTCCAACTCTACGGCCATCTGGCATTATCATCCAGAAATCGAACTGGTATACGTCAATAAAGGGCATGGAAAACGACATATCGGTCACCATATATCTTACTACACAGATGGCGATCTAGTTATGATTGGTTCTATGGTGCCCCACTTTGGTTTCACTGATCGTCTGACAGATCACTCTAGGGAGCACGTGATTCAGTTTTTACCTGAGGTTATTGCTAATGGCCTCGGTACATTACCAGAGTTTGAGGACATCAACCGATTACTAGCAACGGCCCAACATGGATTAATTTTTAAAGGCGAAACAAAAGACAAAGTCGGCAGGATAACAGACTCTATGCGTGTCCAAGACTCTTTTCACCGATTACTTTCTTTGATTTCAATCTTAAAGATACTTTCTGCATCAGATGAATACGAGTTGCTCAACGCCTCTAAGATTACCGTCCAAGCAAGCCTTCAGGATCATGTAAAAATCGAAGTTGTCTTTAACTTTGTCATGGAGCATTTTAGGAGAGATATCTCGCTTCAAGAGGTCAGCACTTTCGTAAATATGACAGTTTCTTCATTCTGCAGATACTTTAAGAAACAAACGGGCAAAACCTTCACAGCATTTGTCAATGAAGTCAGGATCACACACGCTTGCAAGTTGCTTTCAGAAACGAGTAGGCAGATCTCTGATATCTGCTTCGACTGTGGGTATAACAACTTTGCACACTTCAACAAGCAGTTTAAAAAGATAACTGAACTCAATCCCAGTCAGTATAGATCTTCATTTAGGCCGGTCATCGCTTAGAGTCTGCATAATATGATGGGGGCAACGATAGTTTACTATGCGTGATGAACCCAGAAAGCAAAAAACTATTTGACAAGATCCCTCACCGTTGGATCTCTCGCCTGCTATGGTTAGGGGTGCTTCTTGGCATCTTAACTTTTGGAGGTCTACTTGTATTCGTGGCAAAGACGAAGATGCCCGACACTCAAGAACTAGAAAATCCAGAATTTGAAGAATCTACAATTATTTATTCTTCAGATGGCGTAGAGCTCGATCGTTATTTTCAGTCTAATCGACAGTGGATCAAGTATGAGGATATCTCTACTAATGTGGTACATGCTCTCATGGCCACCGAAGATTATCGATTCTTTAGTCATAGTGGTATAGATGCCAGAGGTACAGCAAGGGCCTTTGCTTATCTCGGACAACGGGGTGGCGCAAGCACTATCACTCAGCAACTAGCAAAACAATTCTTTACTGAAAAAAGGTCTTCATTTTTCCCAAAAAGAGTCTGGCAAAAAATGAAAGAATGGGTCATTGCCATAGAGTTTGAGCGTCGATACACTAAAGAAGAAATCATGGCCATGTTCCTCAATAAGTTTGAATTCACCTTTCAAGCTTATGGTATCGGTGCTGCGGCCCAGATATACTTCGGTAAAGACCAAAAAGATCTTACGATACCGGAAGCATCTGTTCTAATTGGTATGCTTAAGAACCCTTATTATTATAATCCTGTAAGGTTTCCAGAGAGAAGCAATAATCGGCGCAACACGGTCCTCTCTCAATTAAAGAAGTACGAATTTATCACACCAGAAGAATATGATGCCTATCGAGCCGAAGAAATTGATATTTCTAGATTCAACGAAGGCCAAAATTATAAAGGTCCTGCCCCACACTTTATGGCCGTACTTAAGAAGCGAGTCAAAAATATATTTGATGAAAATCAAATTACAAAACCAGGTGGCGAGCCATTTAACCTAGATACTGATGGTCTTAAGATCTATACCACTATAGACTCTCGATATCAGAGGCATGCTAATGCTGCAGCTAAAGAACACATGAAAAATATCCAAGATAAGTTTTTCAACTCTTGGGGAGATCGAGACGTCTGGACATATATAGAAAAGGATAAGGATACTACAGATGAACAAGTAGAAAAGCAAAAAAGAATCAGGGATCAACACATCACAAGACTTATAGAAGAATCAGATAGCTATCGCAAGTTGCGGTTTAGGTATCTAGACGAGGTAATCAAAGAAATTAAAACTGAAATACCCAAAGCTCGACTTTACGCTGGTGATATAAGAAGGCTTGTCACCGCAGAACAAAGGCAATCTTACTTAGATGATCTCATAAAATCAGGATATATAACTACAAGTCAGAAAACCACCTACGAAGAGATTCTTGCTTCTTCAACTTTCAACAAGTTAAAGGTGCAGTGGGAGAAGTTAAAAGAAGCAACTAAGTCCCACTTCAATACTCCTCGCAAGATGGATGTCTATAGTTACGATGGACCAAAACAAGTAACGATGACACCTATAGACTCTATAAAGTATATGCAGAGTTTTCTACAGATTGGGTCTGTATCTATGGATCCAACAACAGGGGAGATAAAAGCATGGGTAGGAGGAAGCGACTATGATATCTGGAAGTATGATCATGTCACAACTGAGCGTCAGGTAGGGTCGACATTCAAACCTTTTCTCTATACGGCGGCCTTGAACAGCGCATTGTCTCCATGTATGAAGATGAGAGATGTACAGCAAACCGTCTCAGCTGGGTCACAATTTGGCTTAATGAAAGACTGGAATCCAAAAAATACACGAGGAAAATTCACTGGAGAGTGGATGACGTTAAAAGAAGGCCTCAAAAAATCCAATAACTCTACGTCCGTCTGGATACTGAATGAGATAGGCTCTGTCAAACCCGTCATAGACGTCGCTACTAATATGGGTCTGCCTAAAGAAAATATCCCCAAGCAACCCTCCATCATCTTAGGCGCAGCAGCCTTGTCTGTGCTTGATATGACTAAAGCATATAGTACGTACGCCAATGATGGCGTCACCCCAACTCCCATCTTAATCAATAAGATCGAGTATCAAGGGTCTACTATCTATGAAGAAAAGCCAAGTAGTCGCAGGACCCTCAATGAAAATGTTAACTATGCGATGATCAGACTTCTCAAGCATGCATCTGGCTTCATTAATCATCACTTTACATCAGATACAGGTGGGAAAACAGGAACTAGCAATGACCATGTTGACGGGTGGTTTATGGGACTAACCCCACATCTTGTAACTGGCACATGGGTTGGTGGCTCTCAAAACTGGGTGAGGTTCTTAAATATTGACGAAGGTCAGGGAGGTCGTATGGCTCGACCCTTCTATGTGGCGTATATGAAAGCACTGGAAGCAGATCCATCTATAGAGCTCGACATAGAAAGAAGGTTTAAGGTGCCTTTTGATGTAACCATCACTACGGACTGCGAAGCATATGACACCCCTGCTACAGAGAAGGAGGAAGATTTGGATGAATTTGATGAATTCGGCGAATAAGGCCTCAGCCCTGAGGTATAATATCCAGTATATTGTGCCCTTATTAGGGCATGAGCTGGATCAAAAACATTTGGAGTTCAACTACTGAAAGACGCTGGGTAGGCTGGTTAGCGAAGCTATGTTGGCTAGGGGCCATCCTTGGGGTAATAAGTAGTGTCGTCGTGTTTATTGTGATCTCACGATCCGATCTGCCTACTTTCGAAGACTTAGAGAATCCTCAGTACGATCTAGCCTCCATCATATATGACACCAATGGAGAAGCCTTTGGCAAATACTACATAGAAAATAGAGAGTTCATCACTTTTAATAATCTCTCACCCAATATCTATAATGCTCTCGTGAGTGTAGAAGATGCCAGGTATCACTCCCATACGGGCATCGACTTTAAGGCACTACTAAGAGTGGCAGTCAAGTCTGTATTACTCCAACAAGAAAGCAGTGGCGGCGGAAGTACGATATCTCAACAGTTGGCAAAGCTCTTGTTTAAAAGAAGCAGTCTTTCTGGCAAATCCTCTATCCAACGAGCAGCAGCCCTAGCCACCATCAAATTCAAAGAATGGATTACGGCAGTAAGATTAGAAAAGAGCTATACCAAGGAAGAGATACTTGTTATGTATCTCAACAAATTTGAATTTATAAATGGGGCGCACGGTATTCACTCTGCCGCTGAAATCTACTTTAATAAAGACCAAAAAGATCTTAGTGTAGAAGAAGCTGCCTTGTTAGTCGGTATGCTAAAAAATCCAGCTCTTTATAATCCAGTTAGATTTGCTGAACGCTCTAAAGGTAGACGCGATATTGTATTGGCTATGATGCACAATCAAGATAAACTTGACAAAGCAGCTTTGGATAGTTTGACATCTAAGCCCATAGATATGTCTGGCTTTAAGAGGAGCACTCAAAGTGAAGGTATTGCTCCCTACTTCAGAGCAGAACTAACCAAGTGGCTACGCCCCTTACTTCAGCAACCCGAATATCACAAACCTGAAGGAGGAGTCTATGATATTTATAGAGATGGCCTGAAAATATATACAACTATAGATACACGCTACCAAGTCTTGGCAGAAGAAGCTGTGCGAGAACACCTGGCAGAACTTCAGGAAAGATATTGGAGGGTGTGGCGATATGAAGATCCATTCACTTTTGAAGCTGAAGGGGACCAAGAAAAACTGAGGAGAGAAGGACTACAACGAAGAATCAGAGATACAGACCTATACAAAGACAAGTTTGAAAGTTCTTTTTCTAAATTAAATGAAGAAGTGGCTACAGAATTTGGTCTTACACTCAAAGAGCCAACTCTTAGAAGACTGCAAGCAGACAAAGAGTATCTAGAACAAATCGAGGCGGATAAAAGAGGTGGTTTTAGAAAACTTCTCAGGTCTCCACAGTGGAAAGATATTACATCTACTTGGCGCTCTTTTGAGTCTCAGATTGAAAAGACATTTGATGAAGAAATCGAAGCTGAGGTGTTTTCTTACGAAGGTGACGGAGTAGACACAAAGAAAATGACACGTCGCGATTCTGTGCTCTATCATCTGAGACATCTGCAAGCAGGCGTTTTATCCTTAGATCCCAAGACTGGAGAAATCAAAGCTTGGGTAGGTGGTCCATCGCATGAATATTTTAAATACGATCACGTCACCATGAGGCGACAAGTGGGCTCTACGATCAAACCTTTTGTATATGCTACAGCTATAGGAGTACAAGGGCTGTCTCCTTGTCAGGAATATAATGACATACAATACACTATCGCTCCTGGTGATGCTAACTTCCAAGTAGATGGTGTCTGGTCTCCATCTAATGCCAATGGCACTTTTACACAGAATAGATACAATCTGTACCAGGGTCTACTCTATTCTAAAAATAGCATCAGCATCAGATTAGTAAAAGAACTTGGGACCGTAGAGCCTATCCGAGATCTTCTACACGACGTAGGCATAGATAAATATGAGCGTATAAATGGCGGAAGGTATGTAGTGCCGGAAGTGCCATCTATTTGTCTAGGTTCGGTCGATCTATCTCTTCTAGAAATGACAGGAGCGTATACGTCTTTTGCAAATGATGGGGTCTATACAAAACCAAGATTCATCAGCCGAATAGAAGATAAAAACGGAAAAATCATTTACCAAAGTGGACTAGAACAAAGAAGGGCGCTTAACAAACTTTATAATGCGATCATGGTCGATATGCTACGCAATAATGTAGGTGGCGGTTATGGCTTAGGTATAAAAGTCCCTGCAGGAGGAAAAACTGGGACTACGAACGATTATGCCGATGGCTGGTTCATGGGCATCACGCCCAACCTTGTAACAGGTGTCTGGGTCGGCGGTGATGAGAAATGGGTACGGTTTTATACGCTCGATGATGGACAAGGCTTTGTGATGGCTCGCCCAGTTTTTCAGAACTATATGAAAAAGATCGAGGCAGATACAAAACTTGGATATAACTCAGATGTTACTTTCCCCGAACCTCCAGAAGAATTCTTCACACTTACTGATTGCACAAGATATAAGCAACAAGATCCAGAAGAAGAAAGAGACTTCACGCAAGGACTAAGAGAAGATCTCGATGAGTTTGATGAGTTGGATATAGAAGAAGAATTTGAATTGGAAGATGAAATAGAACTAGATACTTCTAGATATAATTAGAATAAAACAGACTAAAGACCTATAACTATGAATGCAAATAAAGCTAATCTTCTAAATGCCGCCGTATTGATTATCATGGGAGCTTGGGGCGCATATGCCACACAATTGGCCTCAATGACAGCTCTTATACCTGTAGTGGGAGGGGTCATATTACTTGCTTGTCAAAAAGGTGTGGCAACTGAGAATAAAATGATCGCACATATCGCAGTATTGCTTACTCTTATATTGATAATCGGCATCGTCCGACCATTTATGGGTGCGATGAGCGATGGAGACACTATGGGCATGATACGCACCGGAGCTATGATCATAACTGGTATCGTCGCTATGGTTGCATTCATCGGAAGTTTTAGAGCTGCCAGAAAGGCAAGAGAAGCGGCTAACTGACCCTTATTTATACAATAAGTAAAGAGATATACTTGTTTCTCCCTTGTGAGCAGGGCAGAATCGACGAAGTTATACTTTCAGTATTTACTTTTTTTAGTAGCCTTTTTGATAAGTACAGAGGCTGCTACTCAAAACTCTTATAGCGCAAGATTTAGACTAGCATCGTTAGATACGTCTACACGTATCGCTTGCTATGACCTTCAGTTGATGAATCCGGGCACCGAATCTTGGAGACTTTTTGCATACAACTTTAACCTATTCTACGATGCTAGCGTAGGGGTTTTTGTCAGAGATTCAGTAGTGAATGATCTGCATGTATCAGAATCAAACCCTGTGAATGTAACCATACCTGTAGGTACTGTAGTGAACTCTGGTCTCTCTTATGACTCTATCGGTTTTCTCAGGATCAGTGTAAGTGATATAGTCACCGGGGAAGGTCAGATATTTGACGCAGCAAGCGATTGGATAAGTATCTCTCAGGTCTGTTTCTTTATCAGTCCTGATGATATAACTAGTCCCAACACTTGTCTCTCTCTTAATTTTGGCACTCAACAGATCCGAGACGCTACTAACGCCAACCCCGACCTGGTTCTAGAATTTGATACAACCACTGTATCTGAGACCCTTGATGCGGTAGATCGCATCGATGTCATACCTGACAGAACTCTTAACTCTTGCTTTGTACTAGATGAAGATACAGAAGACCTCTGTAGTGATGGCATAGACAATGATGAAGATGGTTTGCTAGATTGTGATGATCCTTCTTGTAATCCTGGGACCATAGATATCCAAAGGGTTGAGATCGAGTGTATACGCCCTGTTGGGACCATAACACTTACAGGCGCACAAGGATCGGACATATCATATAGTATAGATGGAGGGATCACCTTTTCGCCCGACAGTATCTTCGAAGATTTGGATGCTGGGATCTATGATATAGTAGTCGCCAATAACGACGCTACTTCTTGCGCTTTCGCAAATACTGTAATACTCTCCTCCCCGGACTGTGCAGAAACCGATGATATAGCTTGTACTGACGGGATAGATAATGATGGGGATGGACTGATAGATTGTGCAGATGACTCTTGCCAACCACTTGTCGAAAATATCACCGCAAGAAATCCTTCCATATGCCCAAATCTTACCGATGGGCAGATCGAAATTTTCTCGCTATTTCCAGATATAGAGTATAGCATCGATAGCGGTATGACCTACCAATTCTCTAACACGTTTGATAGCCTAGAGGTAGGTATATATCACATATTTATACGTAACACAGTGACCATGTGTGCTACCCCATCTATCAATAATCCAGTCGAGTTAACACCCTCTGTATCATGTAAGGTGATGGGAGAGCTTCCAGAGTTTTTTGTGCCCAATGTCATCAGCCCAAATAGTCCTCAACAAAACCTCCTCACAGTATCGTCTGAAGAAGATCTCTTTCTGAGAACTTTTGCCGTCTTTGATAGGTGGGGTAATCAAGTCTTCATAAGACGTAATATCCCTGCTGGCCCCAATGAAGGGTGGGATGGTAGATATCGAAGTGGAGAAGTCCGCTCTGGCGTATACATCTATCTCTTAGAATTCGACCTTGAGGGACAAATTGTAGTCGCTAGAGGTGATGTTTTGGTTATCAATTGATATAGTTTGCTCTTTCTTTTTGTTATACCTTCATAATATGAGTACTCGCTTTAGCTTCATTATATCGCTCGCCATCGTCATCATCCCTAACATAGTTTTGGGACAGAAGGTCACGATGGGCCCTAGCTCTTTGTGGGATCAAGTAGATGTGGTATCCATGCAACAGCAGGATAATGAAGCTCTAAGAATAGTCAATGGCTTCTACGAGGAAAAATCAGATGGACCTAATGTTTTTGCAGAAGCAATCTCTTGTTACATAGATTGTGAGCATACAGGCACTTGGGAGTCTAGTAAAAGCGGGTCCATGATCTGGCGACAAAGAGTTCGTTCTGAAGGAGCATACTCCCTGAATATGGCATTCAGCGAGTTCTATTTACCTTCTTCGGCACAGCTATTTATCTCTGATAAGAATCAAGAAATAATCATCGGCCCACTGACTTCTGCCGACAATGATGAACATGGTGAGTGGTGGTCTCCTGTTTTTCCATCTGATGAAGTGCTCATACAAGTACATGTAGCACCAAAGCAAGCCTCTGAGTTGCGTCTTGTAGTAGAACAACTTAACCACGATTTTACTGGTCTCGGAAGAGTGCTTTCAGGATCCTGTAACCTAGATGTAATCTGTAGTGAAGTAGATGGTTTCGATATCGTAGAAAGATTTAGAGATGCCATCAACGCTGTCGGCTTGGTAACTATCAACGGCACGTCGAACTGCACTGGCTCCTTGGTCAATAATGCTAGAAATG
>CAYYBR010000093.1:0-14826 GCA_964470035.1 uncultured Saprospiraceae bacterium | reverse complement strand
ATTCTTAATATTCTTTGTGCGATGTTTAATAAGGAGAGAACAAATCTCCGCTTATAAAAGATGTAAAAATACCGATATAAAAGAGGTATTAGCGCTTGTATATTTTAATTATTTATAATATTTCTGCTCTTGTGATCAGAGCATCCTCTTTGTGGAAGAAAGTCCTACATTTGCGGAAGCATATAGAAAGTCATCATATGAACCTCCACGAATATCAAGGAAAAGAAATACTAGCCTCATACGGCGTTAAAATTCAGAAAGGTTATGTAGCCGAGACTTTAGAAGAAGCAGTCGAAGCTTATGACAAAATAGTAGCTGAAAGCGGCAACGATGTAGCTGTCGTCAAGGCTCAAATACACGCTGGTGGGCGAGGTAAAGGAGGAGGCGTAAAACTCGCCAAGAACAAGGAAGAATTAAAGGAACATGCCGGCAATATTCTTGGCATGATGCTCAAGACTCCTCAGACACCAGGAGGTCTTGAAGGTCCTGGAAAATTAGTGAGCAAGATCTTGATAGCTGAAGACTCCTATGCGCCTGATTTTGATGCCTGTAAGGAGTACTATGTATCCATCATGCTTGATCGAGAAGCGAAACGCAATGTGATCGTTTACAGCACTGAGGGAGGTATGAACATAGAAGAAGTAGCTGAGGCGACTCCTCATCTAGTACATAAGGAATACATCGACCCTACTCTTGGTATGCAAGGTTATCAAGCGAGGAAGGTAGCTTTCAACTTAGGGCTAAGTGGTGCTGCCTTCAAGGATATGACCAAGTTTATATCTAAACTTTACCAGGCATATCTAGGGAGTGATGCTTCTCTGATAGAGATTAATCCTTGCCTGCATACAGGGGATGGTGAGATTATCGCTGTAGATACTAAGTTTTCTTTGGATGAAAACGCGCTATATCGACATCCAGATCTTGCAGAACTTAGAGATAAAAGTGAAGAAGACCCTACTGAGGTAGAAGCTAAAGAAGTAGGCCTAAACTTTGTCAACCTTGATGGTAACGTCGGTTGTATGGTGAATGGAGCTGGACTTGCTATGGCAACTATGGATATCATCAAGCTCAGCGGTGGGTCACCTGCCAACTTCTTAGATGTAGGAGGAACTGCTGATGCAGCAAGAGTTGAACATGCTTTTCGCATTATCCTACGTGACCCAGAAGTCAAAGCGATATTAATCAATATATTCGGAGGGATAGTGAGATGTGATCGCGTAGCCCAAGGAGTTGTGGATGCATATCAAAACATAGGCGACATCAATGTACCGATCATCGTTCGTCTCCAAGGAACGAATGCAGAGATAGCGAAAGAACTCATCGATAAGAGTGGACTAGAAGTAAAATCAGCCATCCTACTGCAAGAAGCTGCAGACATAGTTAAAGAGGTATTGGCTTGATTGTATCAATAAGACTATAGATGGAATCATATAGCCTTTATCAGCTTAATGAGTACATCCGGCGTGTTATTGCTCTCAACTTCCGTGAACCGCTTTGGATAGAAGCAGAGATATCTCAAATCAAAAATAGTCGTGGCAACTTTTATTTAGAGTTGGTCGAGAAGGACGACGGCGGTGACGACATCCTTGCGCAGACTTCTGCTGTCATATGGTATCGCAACTACAAGTTCATAGAAAAAAAACTAGGGGATATAGTTGATGATCTCCTTCAAGATGGCACCCAAGTGCGGATCAAATGCAAGGTTGACTATCATGAGAGATATGGACTGAAACTTGTCGTCGAAGACATAGACCCTAACTTTACATATGGTAAGCTCGAGCTCAAAAGGCAAAAGATCATACTACAACTAGAGGAAGAAGGTCTGATAGAGCTTAATAAAGGATTGCTCATACCGAGTGTGATACAGCGCATCGCTGTCATATCATCTTCAGGAGCTGCTGGATACCAAGATTTTAAGAAGCAGCTCGATAACAATCCTTATGGATACTCATTCAAGGTAGATCTTTTTGATTGTGCTGTACAGGGAGTAAAAGTATCAGTAGACACTACCCAAGCGATCCAGGAAATCTCCAAGTCTAACACCAACTATCATATAGTTGCCATTATCAGAGGAGGAGGTTCGAAGCTCGACTTATCTGGATATGATGACTATGATATCTCAAAGGCGATCGCTCTATCTGAGATTCCATTTGTGATTGGGATCGGCCATGATATTGATATTACAGTGACAGATTTAGTAGCTTGTGTATCACTCAAAACGCCTACCGCTGTGGCTGATTATATTATCGAGAAAAATATGATGTACGAATCTCGGATCGAGTCATTCAGCACTTCACTTACTAGCAAAGCTCGAACATTGGTAAAAGAGAAGCAGCAAACACTTAGTTTGTACAAAGATCGACTTGCTTTAAAGGTAGATCGATTGATACAAGAAGAAATCAACTCTCTAGATATCCTTGGACATAGATTAAACTCAGATCTAGGATTGATGCTACAGCGCAACAAGAATTTTCTTGATCAATCTTCTTTGCGATTGGATAGTATAGATCCGATAATGATATTAAATCAAGGATATAGTATCATTCGTAAAGATGGGAAGAGTCTAAGTTCTTCAGAAGGTCTCAAGGTTGACGATGAGGTAACGATCACGATGCATGATGGACAAGTTGAAAGCATTATCTCGAAAGTTTAAGATATGGCAAAAGCAAAATTTTCTTATGACAAGAGTTACAAAGAACTCCAAACCATACTTGCAGAAATAGAAGAAGGTGATGTCAGCATAGATCATCTAGAGGCAAAAGTGAAACGAGCGAGAGAACTTATCAATCTGTGTCAAGAGAAACTGAGAGCCACAGAAAAGGAAATTGAGAAGATCGAAAGTTAGTTCTTGCTACAGTGATGCGGCTATGGCACTTACTATCTGATCAACAGGCCCATCTGCCTCGATAACATAGTCTGCCTGATTATAGAAAGCTTCCCTCTCAGCCAAATGTTTTTCGATGTATACGGGAAGTTCTTTTTTAGACATATTAGCGATCAAAGGGCGCAAGTGAGTCTCTTCCTGAAGCCTTTGTTCTAATGTGCTTGGCAGGCATTTGAGATAGACAGTTTCACCTGACTCTTGCATCAGTTGCAGGTTATCGTTGTGACAAGGAGCACCACCTCCTGTGGCTATAATGAGATGTTCTCTATTAATAGATCTATGAAGAGCGCTTGATTCCAACGCGCGAAAGTCCTCTTCTCCATATCTTCTGAAAATTTCAGATATAGATAGTCCTGATCGAGTTGAGATGATTTCATCTACATCAATCCAGTCCCAAGACAATCTTTCAGAAAGGGCGGCAGCTATGGTGCTCTTACCGCTTCCCATATATCCTATAAGATAGATACGATGAAGCAAAGGGGATTTGATTAAGTTTGCCACTAATATAATATGATGATCATGTTCTTACAGGCTAATCCAGCTCAGTTCACTCAGTTTTTATTTCCTCTGCTTTTAATAGTGGTGTTATATCTCTTTTTTATTCGTCCACAAGCGAAGAAACAAAAGGCTCAAAAATCATTTGAGGATTCTTTAGAGAAAGGAAAAAAGGTGGTAACCACCTCAGGTATCATTGGAACAATCACTAAGCTAGATGAGGAAATAGTAACCTTACAGATCAGTCAAAAAGGCTTTATGGATGTACTTCGTACAGCCATCTCGTCTGAGATGACAGAGTCTATAAATAAGTCCTAAAAAAAAGAGCTGACCTCATAGAGATCAGCTCAGCTTTATTCGTTTAGGATGTATACTTTGTCCTTAGCTCGCTGGAGCATCTGGCTTGTATACTTTACCTTTTATCGTTAGGTAAGTATTAGCAGGGTCCGTGTTAGCTGTGATAGTTACACGCTTATTTTCTGCTTTACCACCTTCTGCTTTTGTCTTTCCTTTTCCTCTTGAATCATACTGTACTTTGATCACACCAGACTCACCTGCTGCGATAGGCTCTCTCGGCCAGTCAGGGACTGTACATCCGCAAGAACCAACAGCTTTAGAGATAACCAATGGCTCATCACCAGTGTTCTTAAAGGCAAATTCATGAGTAATTTTCTCACCTTCTTCTATCTCACCAAAATCAAACTCTGATTCTGAAAAAGAAAAAGAAGTAAGTGGACCTACTGGTACTGTCGCTGGCGGTGCAGCAGCAGGAGACTGTGTATTTGAAGTAGGTGTTACTGCAGGAGCTTCCTGCGTAGCTGTAGAAGTGCTATCGCCTTTACATCCAACTGTAAGTATCCCAGCCACAGCAACAACTAGAAACAATCTGAATAATTTCATTATATGTATTTGTAGATTAACTAATTAACTTTTAAAGCAACACAAATGTATAATAATACATCACGTGTCTTTGTCATATATCCGCGGTTAACAAGCGATTAACAACCAATGCTACCACGAGAAATAAGTCTGTAAGTTTTCTATTTTGATTGTACCCAAGCTTTAAAATCAGCCAATTCAAAGGTGTTGAGACATTCCGATGGTCTCAAAAGTGCTTTTCGAGCAGCACTTACACCATATCTAATGTCTGAGATGCCTTTTATATTGTGTGCATCAGGGTTAATAGAGATCAACACACCTTTTTCTACAGCATATGGTATCCAAGTCCAATCTAGATCGAGGCGATAAGGATTAGCATTAAGTTCTATGCTCACACCATAATCGGCGCAAGCATCTATAACAGCAGCATGATCTATGGGATACCCTTTTCGTGAAAGCAACAGCCTCCCTGTGGCATGTCCCAGGATTTTGGTGGCGGGATGCGAGATAGCCTTGATGAGGCGCTTGGTGGCCTTTGCTATATCCATTTTTAGTTGACTATGCACCGATGCGATCACTACATCTAACTCCATTAATAGGTCATCTGGGTAATCAAGACTTCCGTCACTAAGGATATCACTCTCTGTGCCGCTGAAGACGGTGAAATCCTTCATTTCTTGATTGAGCACATGGATTTCATTGATCTGTCTTACAAGATCGTCTTCCTTCAGTCCACCTGCATAGAAAGCAGATTGGCTATGATCCGTGATGACCAAGTAGTCATATCCTAGCTCTTGGGTTGCTGCTGCCATCTGACGAAGTGTATTAGCACCATCGCTATAGGTCGTGTGATTGTGGACAACACCTCGGATATCATCGTGGGTAATCAGATCTAGTTCTCCATCTAAGGCCCTTTCTAATGAGAGTTCATCTTCTCTAGATTCTGGAGGAATATACGCACTGCCTACCCTATCAAATCTTACATCGTCCTCAGAGGATATATCTTCCTCTGGATATCGTGCTTCCCAACTGTCTAGCCAATCTGAACTTGCAGAACCTTCCCACAATACACTTTCGTAGGACTCTTCGGTAGTTTCTTCATAGTTGACAAAAGTTCCTTTAAACTGTAGACCGGCCTCTGATTCTTCGACCCCGTCAAGCCTTTGGATATAGGAGAAAACGTCAGCATAGTCTGCGGTGCCAAGTATGTCTATACTTTCAACTATGGGCATTTGACGACGGACATCATTGATAAAGTCGAAGCGCGCTTTCGCAAATGAAGACTGAAGTTGATCAAGTAAATCCGTCGCTTCTTCGATGATATGACCGTAGAGATATTTGCCTTGAGCATCTAAAAAGTAGATGAGTTGTTCTTTTAGATTCTCTTGAGTCTTAGCACCAAAACCCTTGAGTTCTGATAGTCTATTCTCTTCGCAGGCGTAGAGTAACTCACCAGCCGACTCTATACCAAGTTGCTCCCATATCGTCTTAATCTTCTTGGGGCCTAAGCCTTTCATGCCTAGTAAGTCCACAATCCCTGGAGGGGTAATGTCCAGATACCTCTCAAGTGTAGCCAATGACCTTGTCTCTGTTAACTCCTTTATTTTATCAGCTATATTTTTACCAAATCCTTTGATTTCCATCAATTCCTCCCTAGGAAGATTTGCTACCTCATCTGGATGTCTGCGCAGAGTGTTATAAGCATTCTGATAGGATCTTATCTTGAAAGGATTTTCGCCATGGAGTTCCATTATTTTCGCGAGTAGCTGAAATTTCTTGGCAAGAGTCCGGTTATCCATGTTTGATATTATGAGGGCAAATATCTAATACGAGACTGATATAGTGAGGACAAATTATCTAATTTCGTATGAGATTAAATAATCATGTGTTCATGAAAAGAATATTAGGAATATTAAGCGTCTGTGTTTTTTGCCTGAGTTGTGGTAATCAGGTGTCTGGCCCTACATATGATCTCAAGGGATATCAAACCGATGATATTGGTGGAGGTGCAACTGCAGCTGAGTTTGCATCTCAAGGTGGAAAAGTTCTGGCCACAGGCCACACTATCAATGGCGTAAGAACAGGTATGTGGACATCTTATCATGCCAATGAGCCGAAAATAAAAACAATCACCAACTACATCAATGGAAAGAAAAACGGCATGGAAATTACCATCGATGAAAGAGGATATCTGACGAATATCGCGGGCTATCGCAATGACCAACTACATGGTGTCTCTGGATTATATAAGAATGGAAGAACTGTAAATGAGACAACCTATGCTAATGGAGTCATGAATGGACCTTTTAAAATATATGATGACAAATCTGGGGTCATCCAAAGAAGCGGCTTTATGAAAAATGGCAAGCAAGATGGAGAGCTTCTTTATTTTAAACCTGATGGATCGGTAAGTATGCGCTATCAGTACCGCGAAGGTGAGAAGGTCAGCGGTGGTATCGTAACAGAATAAGGTAGATACATATTACAAATAGTTATATATATTAAATTTTCTCATATATTTGCTCTGCATAGTTTAACCCCAGAGTCAATATGTACACTACTTGCTTACCTCCTGCATTAGAGCAGGTTATATCAGATCGTCATAAAGGAGACTCTTTACTTATAGAGATTGCTGATGAGCAGCTTTTGAAAATCTTCTTTGTTGAGGTAGTCATGTCTAATCTTCTGTCTAAGAAGAATTCGCTAGTTGTGATACCTGATAGCATGTCTGCTACCACCCCTGCGCAGATACTTTCTAAGTATAATTTAGCTCCTCTCGTAGGAACATTGGATTATCAAGGAGCCTTGGTCGACTGTGGTGCGAAAGTTAGAGCACTCTTATCTCATAAGGAGATTCCTTTACTGAGACAAGAGTTCCCCCATGTCTTGCTGAAAAGGAAGGATCTAGAATCTAAGATTCATGATACTCTTGTGTCTATTAACAAGGCTAGTGTCAAGCATCCTGCATTCAAGAAAATGCTACTTTCTATAAAGATGCGCCCTAGAAAATCCATATCAGAATCCCTCATCGAGGAGATCGCGTCTATGCATATATCTCCAAAGGCCATAGATGCTATCAAGCAACTACAGAAGACATATAAGCCTCGGTTTCTCTATATGGATAGCTGTGTAAAACTAGGAGAGGCTCACCTTGAAGATGATGAAGCACTCCTACTGGCAAAGCAAGATGTGGGAGAATTAGCAAAAAGAACAACTGCGGCCATGCAGTCCTTAGAAAAGGAGCTGTGGCTAAAGAAAAGAGTGATCGCATACGAAGTGGAAGAAGAGCTAGCAGCTTGGACGTCCATAAAAGAAGATTTAGAGTCTGCTCTTCTAGATTACGATATAGAAGGCCAGCCTTCGTCCTTCTCAGACAAAGGACTCGCTATCATCGAGAAGTTTAAGAACTTCAAATATCTCAGGCTGAGCACTGACATCAACCCTGAAGTTGGCTGGGGACAGGTGTCAGAATTGCTATCAACGGTCCAAGCAATAATGGATCTAGCTCAAGACAACATTGATCTATACTTTGAGGAGTACACAAAAAAACTCAGTCCTTTTAATTCAGGACACAAGACCCTTGACAAGGCTATTCAAGCCGCTTCAAAAATCCTTAAAGAGATACAACAGTGCAAGTATCTTACTATACCAAGCGAGCGACAGTTTCTTCAAGTAGGAGCACTTCTTACTTGTCTTAGAACTACCACTACTCAACTCAACTTGGCCAAAGTGGCACTTGACGATGATAGGTATATCCTCCACCATAAGCTATCGAAGGATCTCAATCTTAGCAGAAGTCTACTTAGTGGGCTCCATCACATGTCCGATGAAGACTGGGCAGGCATCATAGAGTTCTACGGACAGAGGAGTCATCTTATGGCCATGTACACGGCTCATATGTCCAAGCTTACTCAACGATATCAAGAGTTAGAACATGTCCAGGATTTGATCCGGCATATGACACATAAAGAGATTCATAACAGATGGCATAAACTACAAAAGGAAGTCTTTGTAAATCTTAAGAATGACAACTGGGATCTCTATAAACAGATCTGTGATGATACTGCCGTAAACACCGCAGACATCCTTCTCTCAGAAAAGTTAGGACAAAGGCTTACAAAGATGCTTCCCGTGCAAGTGGTAACTATGTCGGATAAAAGAAGAAATCCACAGATAGTTAAAGAGTATGATCAAGTCATCTTTCTAGATCATAAGCACATCGAGTTTGAAGATTTAATAGGCATCGATTATGAAAATAGCGAAGTTATCATGGCTTCTACTTATACCCTTCATAATCCAGAAATATTAAACACAACTCACATCTTAAGTCACTACATCTCAGATACACATGGTATCGATAGCGGTGAACTTAGTGGCAAGGATAGTTCTGAAAGATATAAGGTTGCTTTAGGCCTAGCTAACAACATAGTCAATATCAGCCGCCCGCTGAACATCTATAAGAAGGATGATAAAATCATCATGACGAGTATAGATATGTACTTCAATGATCGAATAGTCAAGCTGCTAGATATAGGGACACAGCATGTTCTTTATCAGGCGACCAAAGATCCAGCGCATGTCATAGAGACGATGATACATTATGATGAGATCCACCTCTTGATAGAGAATGGCCTTATCAATGATCAAGTTGGCAAATATCCTGCTTGGCAACAACACGTTATAAAACAACTTCAGCAAGCTGGCATCATAGTTCATTCGATGCATACCTCAGAGTTATACCAAGACATGCAAGGTACTCTAGCTGATCTACAAACAGAGATTGGCATCCTTACAAGAGATCATGTAAAAGTGCGGGCAGAGCAACAAACACTCAGCTTTGCAAACTAGTGATAGATCTCTCGAAGTACTTTGACAAGGTCAAGGTTAAAAAGGCGAATGGTCACGAAGTCATCTGGTGTTTTGCCAGAAGAAAATGGCTGATTATCACTCCTGAAGAAATTGTCAGGCAAACAGTCATACTTCATCTGCTTGATATAGGTTACGTCATATCACATATCACAGCTGAGAAGCAGATCATATATAATCAAATGAAAAAAAGATATGATCTGGCTGTCAGTGATAAGAGGGGAAATATTTTATTGCTTGTAGAGTGTAAAGAACCTAATACTTCATTAAGTGAGGCAACACTCAAGCAAGCGAGTGTATATAACCTTGCCCTTGGCAGTAAATATCTCTGGGTTACTAATGGTCATCAAAACAAAGTATATCAAATAGATCACGATAATAAGGTGACTATCTCGATAGATCATTTACCTTTAGAAGGCAACTAACTCAGATGGATCCTGTCAACCTAAAAGAAAAGGACTGGAGTTATGATCACTTCACTGCTTTTCTACTCATCTATGCGGCTTACGCAGACTATGTGTATGACCATAGAGAAAGAGAATTGATCCTTCGGTATGTGTCCGAAAAAGTCGTACAAGAATGTGAAGAACACTTTGATCGTATAGGAGACTTTGAACAACTTCAACTTGTCATGAAGCTCAAAGACAAGTATGTGAAAAGTGCGGTGGATATCACTCTACTAAAAGCGATGCTGGATAAGCTATTTCGTAGCGATGGAGAGTATAGTAAGGCGGAGTCCTACCAGAATGACTTTCTTGAAAGAATACTGAACTTCAAAGATCACTAGAAACTCACTCTGAGTTTTAAGTTGATCCTTCGAGATGTCAAAAAGTTAGGTATGGCGAACTGCTGAGAGAATATTGATTGGATCCAGGTATTAGATGATACATTGGAAATGCCAACAAGATTAAATGCCTCTAAGCTCAACCAAGTATCCCTTAGGTTTCGCATCATATGATTAGGTTTGGTCTCTCTCCAGTCATCATCCCACAACTGAAGAGAAAGTCCTGTATCAACTCTTATGTAGTCTTTGAATCTAAAAGTATTTCTGACGACCTGATTATTTTCAGGGACACCAAAAGGTAATCCAGTCGCATAGGTCAAGAGAAAATTGATCTTGAAGTTTTCATTTCTTGGCAGATAATCTTGAAAGAAGATGGTCATACTGACTAATTGATCAGTTGGACGTGCTACTTCTGAAACATTTACGAAAGTGGACTCACTTTGATCAAATCTCTGATGCTGTATACCAAATAAGCTCTCCCTAACCCTAAGGACAGATAGGTTGAACCAAGACTCGGCGCCTGGTACAAACTCACCATTTAGGCGCATGTCTAATCCTAGGACAGAGCCACTAGCGTCGTTCTCTCCACTATATCGGATACGTACATTGTCGATGTCATAACTGATGAGATTATCAAGCTTCTTATAATATGCCTCGAGGATCAATCGAAAAGGCTTGTCACTCATGCGCTCCCAAAAGAAGTCGCTCGCTATACCCCCGACGAGATGTATCGATCTTTGAGATCTTATATCTTGATTCAAAGTACCATCTAACCTACGCACCTCTCTATATAGTGGAGTCTGATAGTATACACCTCCTGCGAGCTTATAAGAAATATCCTTCTGGCTCTTAGGCTTAAATAAGAGTTGGAATCGTGGACTTACGTTGAATTCATCGTTATAACTCCAAAAGCTAAATCTACTTCCTACTGTTAACTTGAGCTCTTGCCCTTCATCGCCGAGAGAAGTATAGGTGTCCTGTACATAGCCTGTCAGTTTGTGAGAATCCAAAATGTTCGATGCCTTTAAGACCTGTTGGATGATCACCTGAGAAGTATCAAATGGGAGTGAGAATCCTGCGGAGTCAAGTCTTTCCCATTCGTTCAAGTTGTCACTGAAGAACTCTGATCGAAGTGTAGTCCCCCATTGTAAAAAATGACTCTTGCTACTGTTAGATAACTCTACTTCTAGACCTCCTTTAAGTTGAAAAGATGAGATTCGATTGAATAACTGATTTCTAGAAAATGATTGTTGAGTACCTGCACCAAGCGTACCTACCACTTCTTCAAAAGTCTCACTATTAGGATCAGAATCTAGTTGGCCCAGAAGGTATTGGCTGGTTATATCTACGGCCTCTCTCTCTTGTCCTCTATAAGTAGATGCTAGAAACTTTAAGAATAAGGGGTTCTTTGAACGGCTTGGTATATAAGTGAGTGATACACCTGCAAGGCCCGTTTTAAATCTATCTGATTCTGCACCTGAAAGCACACTATTGAGTTGGATGGCGAAGCTTGTTAGTCCGAGGGCCGTAGATCTGCTAGTCGGTGTAAAGTCATAAGCGGACGTATTGTAATTTCCTATCGCTCCTAACTGAAAATCCCTATTGATATCAAATGTCAGGTGGGCCTGTACATCATTGAAGTTGGGGTTATATTCTCCTTCGGTGTCCAAGGTGTTGAGTAGATATCGATTCGTCTTATACCTGTATCCAACTAGATATCTGAGCCTGTGTGGATTTTGATCCGTCCCAAGAGCAGATCCCTCTATATGTGCAGTTGCACCTAATAAAGAAGCAGAGGCTGACCCCTGAAATTCCGTAGGTCTTTTATATCTGATATCTAGTACAGAAGACGTTTTATCACCATACTTCGCCTGGAAGCCTCCTGAAGAAAACGATAGATCTCTTATGAGATCCGTATTAGGAAAGGACAGCCCTTCTTGCTGGCTAGTCCTAAGAAGCTGCGGTCTGAAGACTTCAAAGTCATTGACATAGACGAGGTTTTCATCGTAGTTACCTCCGCGTACATTATACTGGCTAGTGAGTTCGCCTCCTGTACCACTTCTCGCTCCAAGAGCTATGTGTGGTAATACGCTTTCAAGATTACCTGTAGTGGATGGTAAGAGCTTTAAGACCTCAGCACTTTCCCTGACCATCTCGCGTTCCTCAAGTTTGCTATCACTGATGGTAACTTCTACTTCCTCTACGTTACTCCGCAAAGTTATATCCTGATTATATCTGTGGCGATTAGCTCTTATGTTCATACGAGCCTCATCATATCCTAGTCTGGAGAAGATAAGAACTACAGATCTCTGTCTATCGACGTCTAAGCTATATCTTCCTTCGAGATCAGTCTCCGTATTGATGGACGTTCCTTCGATGTAGACAGTAACAAACTCTATAGCTTCCCTACTGCTTTGATCAGTAACCTTACCTTGGATGGTAACCTGCTGAGCATTCAGAAGAGTCGCAGCTGACAAAGCAAACAGAAGTGCTATAGTGAAAACTATTTTTCGGATCACGGGTCTAGAACGCAGATTCAATACTTTTTAATCTCTTTATTGCAGCGATTGGGTCATTACTTTTAAAAACACTGCTTCCCGCAACCAAAACATCTGCTCCAGCCTGTAAAAGTGCCTCTGCATTTTGGTCACCAACCCCACCATCAACCTCTATATGAAAGGTCAGGTTACGCTCTATAGCTTTCTCTCTTAGCTTTTTCACCTTTGGTATGGTCTGATATATAAATTTCTGCCCTCCAAATCCTGGGTTCACACTCATCAAACATACGAGATCAAGTTCTTCGAGGACGTCATCTAGTAAGTCAACTGATGTATGAGGGTTGATAGCGACACCGGCCTTTATATTGTGTTTTTTGATCTGTTGTATCGCTCGATGTACGTGTCGCTCCGCCTCAAGATGAATCGTTATGACATCAGCACCAAGTTCAGCAAACTGATCGATATATCTGATAGGGTCTTCGATCATCAGGTGTACATCCAATGGCTTAGTACTACCCTTCTTTATGAATGGCATCAGGACTTGGCCGAAGCTTATATTTGGCACAAACCTGCCATCCATGACATCGATATGAAGCCAGTCTGCCTGACTTTCATTTACGAGAGTGATAGAGTCTGAAAGATGGAGAAAATCACCTGCTAGAAGTGACGGAGCAATCATATGCTTCATATTTTCAAATATGACATAAAAGTAGCACGCAAATAATCATTCTCAATGGTTTCTTGTCTTATTCATACTTTGCGGACATGAGTTATAAAGTGCATAGGATAGATCTAAACTTCATGGGCCAGCAGGATAGCATCGCCTCTTTTCTCATAGAGACAGAAGAGGGGCCTATACTTGTTGAGTCGGGACCTGCAAGTACATTGAAATACCTGGAACAAGGGATAGCCGCTTATGGATATGGGCTATCTGATGTGAAACATGTATTTCTTACTCATATACATCTGGATCATGCCGGAGCAGCATGGTGTTTTGCTGAACATGGTGCTCAAATCTACCTACATCCGTTGGGGTATCGTCATATGCACAATCCTGAAAAACTACTAGCCTCTGCTAAAAGAATCTATGGTGATATGATGGATCCACTATGGGGCACTCTCAAGCCAATTCCTGCCGATCAGCTAACCCAGGTTGATCATCTAGAAAGTGTACAGATAGGATCACACAAGTTAATCGGTCACTACACGCCAGGACATGCGAAACATCATCTTTCGTGGCAGCTAGGGCCAGAGCTTTTTACCGGCGACGTCGGAGGAGTACGGATCTATGGAGGACCTATAGTGCCGCCATGTCCTCCACCAGATATAGATATCGATCTATGGATAACTTCTGTCGACCATATAGAGTCTATCGAAGAAGTGGAGAGATACCATTTGACCCATTGCTCGACTGTTGATGACATATCGCACCATCGCAAACAGCTAAGATTAGCCTTAAGAACCTATGCAGACTGGGTAAAACCATGGGTTGTGGAAGGAAAAACACATGACGAAGTTTTGCCCGAGTTTCTAGCAAATGTGAAGAGGTTTCTGGTAGAGCACGGCATGACCGAATCAGCTGTCGATGCCTATCAAGCAGCTAATCCACCACAAGGAAGTCTAAGTGGCATTATGCGATACTGGACTAAAAAGCTTGAATCTTAGGACACAAGATCGAGTTCTTCTTTGTGCTCTTCGAGTACGGGGATTATAAAATCTATTAACTCTCGAAGTTCCATGTCTATAAGAGCTGCTCCTCTACGGCACTCTTCGCGATCTACCGATGCTGCAAATGTGCTTGTCTTAAACTTCTTCATTACAGACTTTGATTTTAGTCCAACAATTTTTGTTGGTCTGATCAGGGCTGATGCAACTATGAACCCTGTTATCTCATCAGCTGCTACGATACACTTATCTAACAATGACCTTCTCTCTACACCCCACGCTGTATAGTGACCAGCTATGGCATGGGCCATCTCAGTATAGCCGGCATCTGTCAATTTGCCAACTATCACATCAGGATGTTTTTCAGGGTACATCTCGTAGTCAGCATCATGGAGCAATCCTGTGATACCAAAGATCTCTTCGTCCTCTCCAAAATGTCGCGCTAGTGCTCTCATTACTAGCTCAACGGTTCGAGCATGTCTGAGTAACGAAGCTGACTTGGTCATCTCATGAAGGATCTCATTGGCCTGTGCGATAGTCATGCGCTCTAAGTATAATTATGAATATAGAAGTATCACTTTCCTAAATAAATAAGTATGCTTCATCTCACTAGCGAAGACAATATCCACTGCTTATAAAAGTCAAAAGAACAGTAAACTACCGATTTTAAGCGCTCTTGAAAATCTATCCAAATAATGACTAGGCTATCCGCGTCTTATACCATTGAAGTTATCGATGATGACAGAGTATTTGCC
>CAYYBR010000092.1:0-15226 GCA_964470035.1 uncultured Saprospiraceae bacterium | reverse complement strand
ATCTATCACTATAAAAAATCCGCTTACTCAACAATATCCAAGTATCACCCAGATCCTTTTATTACCTCATAGCATATCACAAGCAAACACACTATCTTACTCCGCGGATTAAAGCCTTGAAAGGGCAGCAACAAGAGATCGTTAGTTAATATAGTTTATGATAACAATAAACCCATACATCTACTTTGATGGCAATTGCGAAGAAGCATTTTTGTTTTATGAGTCTGTCTTTCGCAAAAAGATCAGCCACATTAGCAAATTCAAAGACGCACCAAAAGAAGCACGAAGTATTTTCGAGGAATCTGATGAAAAAATTATGCATATCACATTACCTCTGAGCAAAGAAACAATGCTAAATGGATCAGACAACTCGCTAGCATATAAGGAAATGGTAAAGTATAAAACCTTTACTCTTATTATCCACACCGAAAGCAAAGAAGAAGTCGATCGTTTATTCGAACAGCTATCTCAAAATGGACAAATAATAGTACCTGTAGATATGACATTCTGGGGCGCATACTATGGCCACTGCATTGATCAATTTGGCATAAGTTGGAAAATTACTTTAGCATCACAAGAGTAGAGCGAATCGTCGATAAATAAGATTTCTAAATCTTAGTTAAAGATGATATGTATCAGAACCAAAGAAAGGGCCAGAATCCCACCCGTTTTGAGTATCTCAGGCGAATCATATTGAATTAAATCCTTCCATCCTCTAAATCCATTCTTCGCACTTGACAATACAACAAAGGTGAGTGCAACGAGAATAACCCACATAGCCCTTACAAAGTAGTTCATCTCTGGAAACAGATATATAATAATAAGGTGAAGAGGGATGGTACTTAAGAAGCCGACCAAGGTCGCTTTGCGATTAGGTACTAGCATAAAGGCTGCTGTACAAATTAATACGACTATTCCGCAGTTGATGTAATAACGAAGTTCATTGAGTGTATGGGTAAAAGCAGCTTCGGGGTTTTCAAATTTTACATACAATAGAATCAACCCCATCGTTATACCTGTTACTAAGGTTACTAAAATAGTGTTCTTTCCAGCTTTTATAATCTCAGTATCACTAGCAGTTTTATTGATATATCCTTTATAAATATCGATAGACCACAAAGTTGCTAATGAATTAAAGGTAGAGTCTACAGTGCTCATCAAAGAAGCAAACAACGCACATAGGATAATGCCTTTCACCCCAATAGGCAAAAAGTTCTTTACCAGATAAGGAAAAGCCATATCAGGCTCTGCAAGCCCTTTAGCTCCCAAGATACCATATAGAGCGATCCCTGGCATGACGATTAAAACGGCCATGACGTATTTCATAACACCACCGACCATTAATCCTATTTGCGCATGCCGCAGGCTCTTTGCTGCCAACGATCGTTGCATGATCGTTTGATTGGCACACCAATAATTTATATTCAGCAGAAACAATCCGAACATATGTATCCAAGGCAATGTGGGATGGTCTTTAGGGAGATACAAATGCATGTGTTCTGGTGTTTTCACATATAGTTGTTTCCAGCCACCCAAATGATGAATAGCAATAAACAAGACTACAAATCCGCCAATTAACAAAATACTGAATTGAATAATGTCAGTTTTAACTACAGCATTCAGACCACCTAAGTATGTGTATATAGCCGAAAAAATGCCCAAGCCTACAACTATAATAGTTATTCTGGTTATTCGGTCTTCACTGATGATATTCAGATAATCTGCAAATACTAAGTCTGCAGCATAAGCGCCCCAAAACAAAGCTGCTCCAAGAGTAATAGTGGAGAAAATCAACAAATTAACTATGCTATAGAAAAGTCCGACTGTTTTTCCCAGACGTATTTGAATGTACTGGGTGATCGTAATTACCCTTTCTTTTAGAAAAAGCGGAACAAATATAAATGCAGCCATAAGTATGCCTTGAACTGCATTTATCTCCAAACTAGCCTGTGCAAGCCCGTACAGGTAGGCAGAGCCCATCATACCTAAGAACTGATAGCCATTAATATTTGTAGCAATACTAGAGAGAGCGATAGACGGCCATCTCAAATTTCTTGAGCTCAAAAAATACTCTTCTACAGTAGCATCTTTTTTTACCCTGCCAGCTATGGCAACCAGAAAAATTGTTACAAAATATAAGATGACTATACCGAGGTCAAGCACTTGGTAGTTAATTTAATAAAAGACAAAGACATGAATGCGACGGAGTTCTTGGAAGACTATTGAGTCTCTTCCTATTCTGCCACTCTTTAACATATCAGGTCCACTAAGGTATCGAAGTATGCCAACATCATGATAGTATACACGATAGAATCAATCAATTTTCGATCAAGAAGATGAACATCGTTTGAGGAGCCCTGATTCTAGGTATAAGAACTACATGATAGCAACTAAGTGAGATTACGAAAAGGATGCAAAGACCCAACCATTTGTCAATCTCATACCAAAGTTTTATCTTCAATCACGCATCAACTAATCAACCATGTTTAATACAACTAATAGCTTGGTAGTAATCCTTGTATTACTATTATCTGGTTGTTCGACTTCCTACAATTCCTTTACTGGTACTCATCAAGACCGACCCTTTGAAGCTCAAGTGAACGCTGGCAAGGATTATGTTTGGGCAAATATCCAAGAGGTATTTTCTGATGAAAAGCTGCCCATCTTTTGGAAGGATAAAAGTAGCGGCATTATCGTGACCGCTCCAGTTTCTTTTCTTAGAAGCTACACTCATGAAAGTAGTCATGGCAAGCTGTTAGATCCTTCATCGCGCGTTGTAGTTTCTGGAGACCACACAACCACCCCAAATCAAATAGACGGGTCGTGGCGCTTTCATGTACAAAGCATAGCAGGCGATCTTTCTGTCATCACCATCGAACTACAGTATCCTAAAGCCGCATCAGTTGAAGATGGAGTAAGAAAGAATCTCTTTGTTAGATCAACAGGGGCATTCGAAAAGATGGTCTATGCGAAGCTTATGGGTAAAGACACGAAGGAATCAGAAAAACCGGCATCTAAACCTTTGCGATCTGATAATAAAGAAGAGGTTATAGCTCAGAAAACAGAGCCCAAAGAAGAAGTTATGGAGCAAACAACTGGGCAAAAAGAAGAAGCTATAGCTCAATCCACTGATCAAAAGATTCTTACACCAGTTGAAACTAAACCAATGGCCAAAGAGGATCTGTCAGATGCAAGTACCGAGATCAAGAAATCTGAAAATACAGCGCCTGAACCAGCCAAAGTGGCGATCTCTACCCTAGATGATAAAACTGACCTTTCTCAAAAGCCTTCAAGCGTTGCTACAAACCAAGAACCAAGTGCAATAACAGAGTCTATTTCGACTCTCAAAAATCAACTTGCCAGACACGAGGAGCTCATATCCGACCAACAAAGGGAGCTCGAAGAACTAAGGAATCAGCTGAAGAGCATTCCTGCAGCCAAACCACAGAACTCAACGAGTATCACTAGCGAGCAGGATCAAAAGTATAGAGGTGAAGGCTTAACCGTCCAATTCATAGCTCTCACTGAATCAAGCAGACAGTTCTACGATATGAGAGACTTAGGAGAGCTCGTCATCGAAAAAGTGCCAAACAAAAATGTATATCGGTATAAGATTGGGCATTTTGATAACAAACTCGCTGCAAACCAGGCCTTGGTACAAATCAGAAAGAGAGGGTTCAGTGATGCATTCATAGATTAGTGTATCAGATACATGCCCAACTAAATGGATTTTTGATGAGAGAACCTCGACCTCCCTCTCGCTGTGCAGACTTTAATCTACGTAGACCCACTTATTAGGAGTACCATGCAACCTAACACCTAACCCTTGGCTCATGGTCAATTCTTTTATCTTTATGTCATTCGAGCTTGTCTGAGCTCACTCTCGAAAACTTTAATTTACAGAAATGAATACCATCAAAATGTATGGGGCAGACTGGTGTCCTGACTGCAGAAGAGCCAAAACATTCTTGAAAGACAAAAATATTGCCTACGACTTTATTGATGTGGACTTAGATAAATCAGCCACTAGGTTGGTTGAATCTATCAATAACGGCAAACGCATCATACCCACTATCATCATCAACGGCAAGTCATATACCAATCCCGACAATGATGAATTGTCAGTTGTATTGGGTATCAATGAAAATCATCGGGTCATTCTATATGGCGCAGATTGGTGCCCTGACTGCCGTAAATCAAAAGCATTCTTGACTGATAATAATATCAACTTTCAGTTTATCGAAATTGACAAAAAAGAAAATGAGTGGGCGATACCAGTTATAACTAAAATCAATAATGGAAAACGGAAAATACCGACAATTCTCATCAATGATGATATTGTCTTAATTGAACCCGAGAATGAAGAATTGCGCCAAGCTCTTCAACTAGATCAAATAAAGGAAGAGCATATATTTGATACTGTTATTATTGGAGGTGGTGCAGCAGGCTTGACCACCTCGATCTATGCACAAAGGGATAGGTTTGACACACTGATTCTAGAAAAGAAAACGATCGGGGGCAATACTTTCTTAACAGAAAAAATCGAAAATTATCCAGGTTTTACCTCCATCTCCGGTCCTCTTTTGATGGAAAAAATGGAAGAACAAGCAAGGGTATATGGCGCTGTTATTAAGACTGGTGAAGATGTACTCGCCATAGAAAAAGATAAGGGCAACTTCAAAATAAAGACCAAAGGCAATGAATATAAAGGCAAGTCGGTTGTCTTATCTACAGGTTCTACCTATCGCAAGTTGAACATCACTGGCGAATCAGAATTAATTGGTGCAGGTGTTCATTTTTGTGCTACCTGCGATGGGGCATTTTATAGAGACCAAGATATCATTGTCATTGGTGGTGGCAATTCTGCTTTGGAAGAAGGCATTTTTCTATCAGGGTTTGTAAAAAGCGTAAAAATCATCAATAGAAGTCTTGAGTTTTCTGCATCAGAAACATACATAGAAAAATTACCGTCTATTAAAAACATCACGACCTTCATGAATAAAACCTCCATTGAATTTGTAGCAGATGATAATGGATTATTCAAAGGACTTTTAATAGAGGATAATGCTACTAAAGAACGAGAGTTACTCAATGCAGACGGTGCTTTCATTTTTATAGGACTGATACCTAATACGGACTCTTTTAAAAATCTAGTGGAGCTGAATGAGCGAGGCTTTATCAAAACCTCGGGTTTAGCAGAGACTTCTGTGAAAGGCATTTTTGCGGCAGGAGATTGTCGCGAAGGAGCTATTGCTCAAGTAGCCGCTGCAACTGGCGAAGGTGTACTGGCGAGCTACGGTGTTAGAAAATATTTGAAGTAAATCACTAACTAGGACAGGCTATAATCTCTATATGCGATAGTATTCATGCATTGTTGATAGAGATGTATATATTAGAGCACTTTCGTAAATGTGTCATAACTAACGTAGGAAGGTCTACCTTCTTTCAATTCCAATTAAGACTACTGTAATGCACAGAATGGCAGTATATTCTGAGCTTCATATTTGAAGGGTAGCGATGGGGCGACAGATGAACGAATGAAGTATCTATAGGATACCAAAAATCCTAAATGGATTTTTGATGAGAGAACTGTGACCTCCATGTCACAGCTTAAAATAGCTAATCTAGCCCCCGTAAGCCATTGTTTGCGGCACACTCACAGTAGTGCTCTGGCACTACTTGCTACGCCATGAGCGTAACTACTTCGTGCGTTCTAGCGATTGAAAAAATGAACAAGCAAGATAAGAGCGAAGTTCGAGACACTAAAGTATCACTAAAACGCAAAGTAAATCCGGCAGAAGTTTAGATTGAATATTACGCTTCACTTTTAAACTTAGGATCCAGGCGTTTCCAAATCAAAGAACTGAGCCACAAACCATTTTCTAGAAAAGGACTACTGCTCTTTTTAATATTCATGACGTATACATAAGAAAACAACAAGCATTTCACAACCAATCCAATACAACTCTTACCAACTCCTTCCTTTCATTTACAAAGTTATGATCCGACTCGATGACGATGTATTCTGAATCCTCTATTTGTTTTATCCAATCCTCATTCTTGTTGGAATCTTCGATAAATAAAACTTGTTTGTACTTCAGTTCTTCTGAATAAGTCAAAATATTGAACTCCTCTTTGTTATCTAGTAATTCTTGTAGGAAGTCATCGATATTATGTTTCATCATAAATTGCTTCCTCATATATCTTTTAAACCCATCCAACTCATCTACTGAATTGTATTTTTCCATGATGGGGCCATAATTAACAGAAGAGATGGCTATTATCTTTTTTACTACAGGTATCTGACTTCCTGTTATAAGTGCAATGCCACCTCCATAACTTCTGCCTATAAGTGTGAATTTATTTATATTAATTCTCAACGACTCCGCCATCTCTTTTTGAGATAGATAATTAATGACATATTGTATATCATCTAAGCAGTTGGAGTAGGTGTATAGCCCTTGGCTTCCCCAAGCGCCTCTATGATTAAACAGAATTGCATTTTTTCCACTTCCACGTATTTCCTGCGCAATATCAAAATTGTTGTCATTACCAGGATATCCTTGGATCAGAATGACGGTTTCTTTGGGCGTGTCCCCGTTGGCAATCAACGCGTATCCAGCAATCGAATCCTCCCCTATTGTTATAATTAGTTCTTTGTTAAAACCGTTTTTACTTATTGATTGACTGCATAATTTAGAAGTAGATGCTTTGTAGATTATGTTCTTGTTACCGCAAAATGGATTTGGGATAGCAAAAAGAGCTATAAACAACAATTTTAGACTAAAGGCCATAACAGATCTGGATTTCTGAGATGACATGAATTCAACTGCCATCAAGCACACAATTTATCAAGAACACTAATAATGATAGGAAGATAATAAGTTTATATGCGACAGAATACATAGGCCTCCAAAAATATGGCTATTCCCCAGGTGCAAGATCCCTAAGTCAATTGGTTTCCCTAGATTTAACCTCTAATCAACCCAATGTCGCTTCCACGATGAAACAGTTCTTGGCATATTTCTCCATAGTCATATTCGCTATTTTTATTGGTAGCCAAATTACTGAAGGTGTACTTCTCGTCCCATATTGGCAATCACTTACTTCAGCTGAATTTTATTCCTATTATAACCAACATGGCCCTTCTATAGGTCTGTTCTATACAGTCTTAACCATCATCGCAGCTGTCATCCCAATCTTTCTTTCCATCTATTGCAAACTAACTGCGTCGAAAGCCTTTAAGCTAGCAGTAACCTCTTCCCTATTCGCAGTACTCTTTGTTGCTTCTTTCTATCTCTACTTTAAAGGAGCCAATGAATTATTCTACCAGGCTGCTTTGTCTACACCAGATCTCAAAAAAGAACTTATAACTTGGAGTTATTGGCACTGGGGAAGAATCGTCATCGAATTTATGTCTCTTGTCTTTTTAATTCTAGCATTGATAAAACTTCAGAGTGAGAAAAACTGATTTTCCTGCGACGCGCAAGTCAACGCAGACATGTTGCCCAGCGCGTCCCCGCGCAGGGCTCAAAGAATCGACATCCTGTTTCTACACACTCTCTTGCGCGAGACGCGCAAGTCAACGCGGATATGTTGCCCAGCGCGTCCCCGCGCAGGGCTCTAGGAATCGACATCCTGTTTCTGCAAAGGACTCTTCCGCGAGACGCGCAAGTCAACGCAGACATAGTGCCCAGCGCGTCCCGCGTAGGGCTCTAGGAATCGACACATTGTTTCTGCAAAGGACTCTTGCGCGAGACGCGCAAGTCAACGCGGATATGTTACCCAGAACGTCCCCGCCGCAGGGCTCAAGGAATCGACAGCCTGTTTCTACACATAGATCCTACGTGAGACGCCAAAGTCAACACATTTAATTGAGACATAAAATCGCCTAAAAACACATTGCAAATTCATCATGAGTATGCTTCTTCTTCAAGCGCATATAGAAATCTAACTTCTAAAAATCAATCTCAAGGATATAGATCGTGCATCAATCAATCCCAACGAGAACATGAAAAAGCACATGCTATACTACATCCTATTTATAGCTTGATATTATTAGACACAATTTTCTTGACTACTAAAACTTAAACTCAACACCAAATGATATCCGCGACAGGTCTAATCCAAGGTTGAAGCTATCTGTTCGCCCTCCTATAAACGATGCATCACCAATACGAGCGAGAATCCGAATTTTATCATTGATATCATACATAAACCCAGCCCCTATACCAATAGAAAAGAAATTAGCACTATCAGTAATATTCTGAAGCCCACCTGAAGCATTAAGACTTATGGAAGTTAACTTAGAATAACCATATCGAACATTAGGCTCTAAATAAAAACTGAGCTTCTTTTCTGGAGCAAAAGCATATCTAGAGAAAAACTCTAAAGAAAGATTACGAAAATCTGTTCCAAGATCTTCTAAACTGCCTCCCGTCTCTTGTTCAAAAGAAAAATCTGAAAATGAAAGGTTAATTCTAGATCCTAACAACCAATTAGGATGTAATTGCTTTCCTACATAAGGAGAGAATATATAAGTGTTACTGTTATTACTGCTAATATCATCCGCACCTGAGCCTGTATAATTGATACTGAAAGATCCTCCGAGGACCCAGTTATTACTTGAAGACGATTCTTCTTGTCCTGAAAGAGATATGGAAATTAATAACAATAGCGTTAGACAAAGAGATTTCATAGTTGACTTTTTAGTATTAGAAGATTGAGAATCAAACGCCTAGCTTTTTACTCTTGTAGTGGCCGCTTTTGGATATTTAGAAATAATTAAGATTGTGGTGGGCTTTTCAACTTGATATAGCAGCATATCTTATCTGCACATAGATCTGCGCGAGACGCGCAAGTCTTTATGAGTAAAGTTGACGGAAGGCTCCGCATTACACTAGAGGAGATCTCTCTCAAAACAACATCCCCACACCAGCGCAACGCACTTGACAATGGGCTATAGACCCATTGAACTATCTTATCTTCTTATCACCGCCCCTTCACTTCCATCCTTAACAATCACTTGATGTTGTTGCCCAGCGCGTCTCGCGCATATTCAATCTGCATTTTTACTTGTTTGGAGTGATCTATTATAAAATACACCCTCATTCCAGAGCTACGCGCTTGAGAATGGGTTTTATACCTATTGAACTATCCTATCTTATTATCCTCTTGTTTGACTATCACCCTTAACAATCACTTGATTTTATTGCCCAGCGCGAAACGCACACAATAACTTCAAAACCGCAAGGCCAATGTTATCCCATTCTCTCCAGCGCCTACACTCAACTGTGGTCTCCATTTAGAATCTTCGTACCCTAAAGGTCGCTGTGCATTATAAAATCCCACGGCTCGTTTTTGTCTCTTCTTTCCAGAAACATTAAACAATATACCTACTGTACCCAATGTAGGAAATACGAAAAGAATAGACACTCCTCCCACAGTTTGGGCATCACATGTTCTTCTGCATCCATCTCCCCTTGCAGCTAAAAGCACACCACCTAGTCCCAAGGCCGCCAATGAAGAATATCCGAAAACTCTACCTGTCCTGAAGTCACTGACGGAACCAGTATAATATTTATAAGATGAAGGCACGGCTTTAAATATAGGTTCAAGTTCGAAGTAATTTTTTTGCTCACCGCCTAACAAGATGGAGCGTCTAGATTCAATCTCCATAAACTGAGAACTCAGAACAGATGCACTCACTGCCACCAGTAAGACTGTAAATAGTAGCTTCATGTGATTTAAAACGATTCTTAGATAACAGCTGTGTGTTAAGGATATTTTAATATTCTCGTTCCCCTTTAAAGGAACTCCCTCGCTGCTATGATCTATCAGAATATTTTCTTTAACTTTCTTAACATTGTTTCTGCAATGGACTCTTGGACGGGACGCGCAATTAACAAACATTTGATTCTCCGAAGCCCCATGTCTCCGCTCTTGTCTTCCCTCTTCATTTTTTTCAGTCGCAAAAAAAACGAAGCAAAAAATGCTTGTCACGCTAAATGCTCATTGAGTTGCACTCTTAGAGTCTTCGATTATTTAATACAGGTTTTTGCTCTTAGTATCCTGATGATAAAATCTCGGCTTTACTCGTCGTGCTCTCACGCCAAAGGCGTGATGCGCGCGCCCTAATCGCTCCGAGATTTTATTCCAGGGACGAGCCGAACCGTGATGCGGAAGGCGCCGCCTTCCTTTAGAGGAAATCTCTTTTAAAACAACTTCCCCACACCAGAGCTACGCGCTTGACAATGGGTTTCACACCCATTGAGCCATCCTATCTTATTATCCTCTTGCTTGACTTCCACCCTTAACAATCACTTGATTGTGTTGCCCAGCGCGTCCCGCGCAGGGCCAAGCACATTCTGCACTTATATCTCGTTTATAGCAAGACTAGTTGAAAACATTCCATACTTTCCGACATCACAGTTCAGTACTTGCCCATAACATAAATAAATCAAGCATAGGCTCCTTCTTCAGAATTAGATATTTCCTTCTAAAGATGTTAATCGGCAAGGAGATCAAGTTCATTGCCCCCCAAGTAATCCTAGAACTAGACTTACCCAAACTTGCTTGAGCTTTGATATTCATTATAGTCGCTGATGCACCATAGCCAAAAACAACAGGGCCAGAATCAACATCCATTATGTTTGAGCCGTCCTGGTTCTCTTTAACAAGTTGAATACCAAAATAACTATCAATGAAAATCTCTTCAAATTTGTCGTTATAGCCTTCTATATCTCCATATCCACTTTTATTGAGGCAATACGTCATCATAGCAGTCGAAGAACCTCGAACAATACTTCTTTGACTTCCAGAATGATTGATTAAACCGCTTTCGTGATCACTTGTCTTTAGTAGTAAGTCTATCCATTGGGATTGAAGGCTCTTATTACCAATTGACATTATAGCAATCAAATTATCAGCCGGCCAGTTGGATTCAGTATATGTTTCAATTATTCTTAAACTATCGGTTTGGATGGAGTCTATTAATGTTTCAAAGGCTTCTGCTTTCAAAGCTACCACTGAAGAAATATTCGAGTACTCTAATAGCTTACTCTTTGCATAAGTGGAGTAGACAAGGTTAGACCAACCTTGATAGAACGCCCCATACTTTGGAACAAGGTTAGTGTCAAATACACTTAATGCTCTATCAGATTCAATCCTTCCAATGCACTTATCAACAATGTTAGCATACTTTGTATTAGCTAGTTTGTTTTTATCACAGAACTCAATTGTTGATAATGCCAACAAGGAATTGCTAAATAACTTGCCTTCTGGAAACCTACTCTGAAGCTTATCATCATATCCGTCATCAAGAATATGAGATAGATAATTGATTTGATTCTTTATTGATCTATTCCTGAGCGTTTTGTTGAATGGTGTTATTAGGCATAACAGTATATAGCTCAGAATAATGATGCCTACATATTTAAAATATTTCTTTATCATTTGATGAATGACAATCTATTTCTGACTGTAAAATACACTTTGGTTTCCTCAGACTTTCTAAGGTAAAACGTAAAAGGAATACCAACGTCAAGCCGGTAAGCCCCCTCCTTCACAACTCCACAAAACCCCTATACTCCTGAATATTATGATACTGATCAAGCGCCTCTTCATAGTCATAATCTTCTGAGAGATTGCTAATGCTCTTCCGTACTGATGTAAAAATAAAAGGCAAATTACTTCTTGAAAGAAAGGAGGTCTTGATGTCTATGTCTTCGATTTGATCGGCATACCATGCACTACGCGTTTCATTGATAGATGTGAGTTCTTCTTCTGTGAACTTTTGTACCCATATTTTGCTGTTAAGAGAATCTGGCAACTCAGGATGTTTGTATTGCCATGTAGAATACTCAACAAACTCTCTTTTGTCATCGTCATTCTGCATATGTAGGTAGAACATAGCTTGTTCGGGATCAAATCTTCCCTCGTCAACAGCCGCTCTTAATAGTGACTTCATATCGCGGACTGCTTTATCTGTGCTCCTCCGTTGTGCAGTATGATGAAGAACTATATCGTGGTTTTGTCCTCTTAAGTTCTCTTTATATCCAAGTTCGATATGAGATGGGAATCCTGAAGAATCTGATAACTCTAAAACTCGATTGAGATTGATGAGGCGATTCGCTTCTATCGTGTCCCAGTGACTTTCATACATAGGGCGAAATAGCTGGTCTCGCTCTAGTATCTCTTTGAATTCATCTCGTAGTTCGACGTTATAGTCTATCTGCTTTTGCTCCAACAGTGTTGCCCACACTGAATCTAAAGCATACTGATCTATGAATGTCGTTTTAATCATTCCGTAGTCATCCGAGTTATTCATTAGGATCTGGAGATACTTATTTCTATTGTCAGGATCATTAGCTAGGTGACTAGATAGGGCCGCATTATACACATCATTACCAAAAGGTTTTGGGACATGACCGAAGGCGAGATTATATGATATGACGGCTTCTGAAAATGCCATACTAATAATGGCAAGTTCAGCTTGATTGACATGTTCATGGTATTTGTGAACATTGTACACTCGTTCTGGCGAACAAGCTATATGGCAGATGATAATTATTAGGAATAGTAAATTTTTCATCTCTAATTGTGATCAACGTATAAGATATATTCAACATCCTTACTGAAGCTCTCAGCGAAATATGATTGTCTTTATTATGTGTAGTTCATTTTCTGTTGATAACATTGGTGTTGGCGATGATATCATGTAATGTTTGATTATTCTTTCTTATTAATGGCAAAAGAAAACCAAGAAACAGGATTCCAGCTGAAATTATTTTGGATAAATTTCGCTTAATCGATTGTTTAAAAGTGATTCGCCGCAGTGTCAAGGCAGTCAGATTTTCGATAGGAAAGCTATCATATTTTATGACTTTAAGCCTCGTCAGATACTTTCCGATAGATGCTTGTAATCTAGTGCTTTCAAGTATAGTATTGCTGACAATCAAAAGCAGAAAGACTTCTCCGAAATTAGCAAATGCTGTATCAATTATAGTAATAAGACCAAAAGATGTACTATTCGTATCTACCGGTAGCACTAATGAAAACAAAGGTCCCAGTAGGTATTTATATACCAACAGATAAATAAGAAAGTCGACCAAATGAGCAACAGCTCTCATTTCGAATTTTGCATTATATGTACCTATAGTATTGTTTAACGGGATGCTCTTTTTCTGGCCTAGGCTACTTGTTTCTTTTGCGAATCTGTCTTCTGAATTGGCTTGTATTTTATACACTTGCGTATTTAAATATCCTGGCTTCCAGTTTTCTGGTGTTATTCCAATATACTTCTCCATCATATCATATGTCAAACTCCAAACCGCCATTTCAGGATCCGTAATTTGGTTTTTGTCATTCTCTTGATATTCCAGAACGATACGATTATCTGATTTTTCATCTCTATAGTAGTTGGCATTTAGATACTTCAGTTCGTCATCCACTGGATCTCCCGATTGTATGATCATATCTTTGTAACCATAGGATATCAGCCTATCTTGATTTCTTGCATTGTCAATATATCGAAACCCAGAGGCATTTGTGGTGTTGTGTACTGAATATGTTAAAATGTAATCATACTCGATTGAAATATTCTTCAATCTGTAAAGGAAGCTATTATCAATATCGAATAATAACTTGTGTGCATGGTGCCAACTCGAAATGAGTAGTCCAGTTTGATATATTGAAGCATGTATATATTGAGCTTCTATGAACTCTTCTTGCCCTTTCTCCTGATAAGTGGCTGTTTCCAAAGGGCCAAAAATCGACTCGCAAACTCTTTTAAGATCAACTTTGTCGATGTTAGTCCTTATAAATATGCCGTTGGCTTTTGTTCCCATTTAATTAATTCAATAATTACATATAACCGGATGATGATATGCGTCCGTGTCCGACGAAGGAGGATACGACGTCATATCTATTGCTAGTCACTGCCTTTTTAATATTGGTTGAGGTCAATTATCTTACTCTTAACTTTTCCGCCTAGTTCTATAATAAAATCTTCAGTTTTTGTATCGATTAACAAATAGTATAATGCTTCCATTGATGTAAGAACTCTAAATTGCTCATTTGCATACTCTTGTTCTTTTAATTCTTCATTTAGGAGTCTAAGTATTGATTTTAGATAATCCATTTCTGATGTTCCTCTTTCCATCATTCCATCAAAAACTTGATAGATTATACCGTTTACTGTTATTTTGTGTTTTAAGTATTGATTATTGTCAGAGTATTCTTCAGAATTATTTGATAATTCAAACTTCAAGTTTCTTGATTCAAATATTGCTTGGAACTTTTTCAGTGTTGTTTCTAATCCTCCTCTAAACAAGTATTCACCGTCGACAACATTACTTCTTCTATCTATAGATTCTGGTTTATTCCTTTGGATGCCATTTCCTCTTTTCAAGTCTATTAAAACTTGATTCGGCATATCCAACCAACCATTTTCAATATTCTCAATAAGGCAATTTTTATAGTCTAAGACATCCTCCTCTTTAAGGAATTTGAAATATTCCAATTGTTCGAGTTTTGTGATTATATCTATTGGTTTCATATCTTTTTCTACTTGGCTGAACAAATTATTGATGGATGAAATCAATATAATACTTGTCAGAACTTATTTCATTATTCATTGGTTGATACTAACGTATAATGATATGCGGTCGTCTCTCTGAGGAACGAAGAGATATGCCGTCATCATCTAATGTTATCTGCTTTTTCTTTAAAGAATGCATAATCCATATTAGACTTCATCAAAAAATGTCCTATTCCTAGGCCAGTATATTAGTGAAGATGTTCTTTGAGTAACAGTTTGCAGTAAAAACATATAGATGTTGATATACTCTACTTTAGAATTATCATTGTCTCCCCAGAAATCAATTCTCTTAGTTATCGACTTCAAATACTCTAAGTCCTTATTTCCTTGATAATTCTCAATTATTTCCTCAATGTCATATTGGACATTGTCACTTTCGTATAAGACAAAATAGAAAGAATATTTATCATCTATTATGACTTCAAGTTTGTTGTCTAATTGAACTACTTTGTAATCGTGGTTCTCAATTATCTCTTCTTTTATTCTAGCTAAATCACTAGAAAATATTTGATGATAATAGCTGACACCACCCGCAGTACTTACTGAAGAATTATAAACTTTACCATCAAACAAATTTTTGTTTTTTAAAGAGTTATTGCCCATTTCCTTGTTTCGTTTAAAACGCAA
>CAYYBR010000091.1:0-15232 GCA_964470035.1 uncultured Saprospiraceae bacterium | reverse complement strand
TGTTTGTACTTCCTTTATTTATATATTTTAAGAATTCTGTCCATCTGTTTTGGCATTGGTTGAAAACAGGTACTTGGGCGGATCGAGCATCTATCGAAAGGGCAGTGAAGGAGATGGTCCATGAAAAAGAAGCATCTCTGGATATTAAAAATTCAAAAGTGCTTACTAATGAATAAGATAGTACTCTGCATCTTGTTATGTGTTGGATGTATAGGTGTCAATGGTCAGGTCGCGCTAAGTACTGAAGATGCGATTCTAAAAACACTAGATAATAATTTCAATATTCAAATCGCTGAGAACGATGTGCTCATAGCTGAAAATAATACTGAGAAAAGTCTGTTTGGATATAATCCAACCTTAGATGCCTCTCTTGGATTTAATGCTGATATTAATAATAGTACCACTAATTTTAATTCTGGAGAATCTATAGTGACGGGCTATGGTCTAGCCTATGGAGGAGGGGCCGCAGTATCTGCAGGTTACAATATCATAGATCCTAATCGAAGTCTCAATCTTAAACAAGCTGAAGAACTCGTAGCGCTCTCGGATCTTCAAAGACAACTAGCTATACAGAATAATGTCGCCCAAGTATTAAGTGCTTACTATGATGCTAGTAGGGCGTATGCCAATATTGATATATTAGAAAACGTCTTAGAGCTATCTCAAAATCGTTTTGAACGATTAGATGTGCAAAATCAATATGGGCAGTCCAGCCGACTCGATCTTCTCAATGCTCAAGTAGATATAGATAGGGATAGTATCAACATAGCCAATGCCAAATTAGTCTATGATAATTCAATTAGAACACTCAATAATCTTATGGGTGTGGACGTCTCAGAGCTATATGCACTCGATACAACTATAACTTATGATATAACCCGAACGCTTTCAGACTATATAGCCTCTGCGCTTGAAGATAATATAGAAATGAAGTTGATAGATCAGAATCAATCCATCACGGAACTCAATTACGATCTTATCAAAGCGTCAAAGAAACCAGTTCTTGGAGCCAATGCTACATATAACTATAATGTGAATGTCAGTGCCCCAGGGTCATTTTTTCAGTCGTCAAGATCTAACGGTCTTGGTCTTGGACTTACCTTGCTTTATAACATATATGATGGAGGGGTAAGGAAGAATCAAAAAGAGAATACAAAACTCTCAATAGAGTCTCAACTCATACAAAGGGATCAATTTGTCAATAATCTCAAAGCTCAGATGACAAATGTCTGGTATCAATTTCAAAATGCTCTTGCTATCATCAAAGCCGAACAATCAAATGTCTTGACTACAGTCGTTAATTTCCAAAGAACGAATGAGGAGTTTAAGACGGGACGAGTTACGAGTATAGAGTATCGTCAAGCGCAGATCAACCTATTAACAGCTGAGAATAGCCTTCTCAATGCACGGTATGATGCAAAGTTATTGGAGGTTCAACTCTTGCTCCTTAGTGGAGACGTCTTGAATATTTAGAGATGAAGGGAGTATGAAAAAGAGGCAGCCCATAATTAGACTGCCCCTGCTAAACTCAAAGTTTGCTTGTCGCACTTACGAGCTGAACAAATTCTGATCGAATACCTTTTTCATCTGTTCCTAAAGAAGTTGAAGCTAATGCAGCAATGTCTTGATAGCTAATTGCCTTTGCCTGTTTATCTCCTCGAAGCTTTAACCCATAAAGAGCTACCGCCGAAGAAAAGGTGACATTTGCGTCTGTCGATTCCTTTGGCTTATTGAAGATGACGTGTTCTATTTTCTTGCTAGTATCCTTGTCTGTTGGTTTATACCGCAGACTTACTGTAGCTAATTCAGCTTTATATCCTTTTGTGCTTTTGACAGAAGAGTACTTGAGGTCTCTGTTTTTCTTCTTTTTCGTTGTGTTTGGTATTACCTCGTATAGCGCTGTAACAGTATGTCCATATCCTATTTCTCCCGCATCCACCGTGTCATCATCGAAGTCTTCATTATTGAGAAGACGATTTTCATAGCCGATAAGCTTATATTTTGATACATGATATGGATTGAATTCAACTTGGATTTTGACATCCTTAGCAATGGTGTGGATAGTTCCTGCATACTCAGCTCCAAATAATCGATGAGCCTCCTCTATCTTATCAATGTATGCATAGTTGCCATTGCCGTAGTTAGAAAGTGTTTCTAGTTTATCATCTTTTAGATTGCCCATGCCAAATCCAAGACAAGTAAGATAGATTCCTGTTTCTCTTTTCTTTTCAATAAGTTCTTTCATGGCAGAATTAGACTGCAGGCCTACATTAAAATCTCCATCTGTAGCTAGTATGATTCTGCTATTTTCAAACTGTTCTACGTGCTCGCTTGCTATATTATATGCGAGTTGTAGTCCTGCGGCGCCTGCTGTTGACCCGCCGGAGTTCAATTTTTTAACAGCTGCTTTGATATCGTCCTTTTTATCTCCTGATGTAGGCGGTAAAGCCAGGCCTGACGCGCCGGCGTAAACTACTATCGCTACTTGATCTTTTGCTCTTAGCTGATCAGTAAGTTTATAAATAGCCTCCTTAACGAGAGGGAGTTTATTAGCACTGCTCATAGAACCTGATACATCAAGCAGGAAGACGAACTGAGTGCCGGGCAAGTCATCAGTAGAAATTTCATCTGCCTTGATTCCGATCTGAACGAGTAGACTTTCTTTATTCCATGGACACTCCGCCACATTGCTTTCCAGATGTACAGGTATATCGTGTGATATCTCCTGCTCATAAGTGTAATCAAAGTAATTAATCATCTCTTCGATTCTGATAGCATCTTTTGGAGGAAGCTGGCCATCGTTTATGTATCTTCTGATATTTGTATAAGCAGCTCTATCTACATCTATAGAGAATGTAGAAAGGGGATCGGAGACTGCCTTTTTAAATTTGTTAGGTTTAATTAAAGCGTAGGACTCGGCTTCATTTTCGTATTTCTGCGTGCTGTAGCCTCGTATGCTGACGCTCGATGCTCTGCATTGTAAAGTTGAGACGGCTCCAGTCATCTGTTTTCTCGCCTTTCTAGATAATCCGGTTACTACTACTTCTTCTAAAAAATTTAGTGACTCGCTTAACTCAATTTCAAGTAGAGTACTTCCTTTTACTTTAACTTCTTTTGTTACATAGCCTATAAAAGAAATTACAAGCTCGGATCTAGAGGTGTCTGGTACATCAATGGAGAAGCTTCCATCTATGTCAGTGAGTGTGCCTATTTTTGTTCCTTTCAAAAGTACATTAGCCCCTATAAGCGGTTCTTTTGAACTTGCTTCTAAGACGATGCCCTTTATAGTTTGAGATGGTAATTGTGCCGAAGCAAGAATAGCAATTAGAATAAATAAAATAGAATGCGATAAATTTCTCATAGCTCACGAATTGTAAGTTGAACAATTAGATGTCTACCGCGGTGTTAATTAGAAAACGTTCATATGGTCACATTCGCTGTTTTTGGACTGAACTTTTTACTAAGTAGGTGAGCGCCTATTGTATCTTTGATGTATGAAGAACTTGTAATAGGCAATGCTATTCCCAGTTCGGTAGGGTTCCTTTACCCATAGAAGCCTCTCTAAACCAAACTTCAGTATAATCGCCATTTTCGTATTGCTTTTGGATGTCACCTTCATGGATATCTGCCCCAGTACTCCAAACGATATTGCTTTCAAATGACTTACCGTTAGTTTGATTATAAGCTCCTTGCTTGAAGTACTGTTTTTCTCCTGCGTAAGCACTGGCTCGTTCTACTCCATCACGACCTATAGGTCCAAAGAGTATATGTGTTTGATTGGGTATATCTGCAGCAGTGGCATATGCTGTATTCAAAAGGTCTTTCCTGAATGTTTTAGGTTCATGTCCCTCAGCTTTAAAGGTGAGATACATTATTCCTTCATAGACATTTACTTCATAAGTGAATTCTTCTCCCAGACGTATGCCATCATAGGGCTCACGAGGATAGGTGTCTGGCCCAGACCCTGTATCTGCCATATCATATCCCCAGACTGCATGTGAAAAATCCCATCTCTTAGAATTGTCTCCTTCGGTATTTATCTCATAGTTCCAAAACACCGAGCCTTTTTCATGACCAGGAAATTTTTTGTAGAATATCTTCAATGGTTCGTTTTCATGGCCTTCACCACTATGGATTTGCCCGACTACTACAGAGTAGGAGGCTGCAGCTCGTGCATCTCCCGACGTAGATACATGCATGACTTTTAAAGTGCCAGATAGATTACCACCTATCTCTGGTGTCCACTGCTTTTTTTGATGGAGTTCAGTGCGGGTATTACTAGAGTTTTGTGATGTAATCCCAGAGTTAGGAGTTTTATAAACTACCCAATTAGCCACTTCGTCTTTGACGATGTAAAAGAAGTCCTCTTGTTGATAGTTCGACAGGTTATCTACATTAGTACCATCGCCAAGGAGGATTTTACACTGCTTAAAGACACTGAGCACGTCGCTCGGATAATTTGCTGAGGCAGACGTGGTATTTGTTGTACCTTCTTTACAGCTTTGAAAGAGTAGGAGTGTTGCGACTATGACAGGTATAAAAAGTGAGAATTTATAGATGGATCTATCCACAGTTTGAAGTTTTGTAATCTTTGAATAATTTAGTCTAATTGAGTTCTTTGATAGTTACATGGCGAAATTTGACAACTCCGGTTCCGTTAGCTTGAAGTGCGATGGTCCCAGAGCTCAAGGTATCGTCATAAGTATCAACCATGGGTATCTCATTAATCCAGGTTTGAAGATGTGAGCCCCGCACTTGGATTTTGTATTTACTCCATGAGCCGATGGTTTCAATATACGCCAGAGGCTTGGATTTAGTGACGAATGCCCCTGTTCTATAAGTCTGGTTGGGGTGCAAGTCCCATATGTTTAGTTCATAACAGTTTGTAGGACTTATCTCATCTGAATTACAACGGATGAAAACCCCTGAGTTGATTGTACTGTCTGGAGAAAATTCTAACTCCAGAACAAAGTTGGTATAATTTTTAGAGGTTACTAGAAATCCAGTGTTGTCATCGGATTTGCCTGTTATCTCATTATTGATGTGAGTCCAATTCGCATCACCGAGTATATGCCAATCTTGCTCATTTTGCTTATATAAATCTTTGGTGGTAGTACAAGAGATCAATCCGCCAAGAAGTATAAGAATAATGTATTTATTTCCCATAGTTGGTCGATGGTGATGTTAATAAAGTAAATCCAATTTCTGTTCGTCTTCAACTAGGAGTTGTCCAGACTTAGAAAAAGTATTGTTGCTATGGTGGTTATTCTTAATGCCCCATAGAACTGCTACTTTTTGTACAGGGTTGTTTTGGAATGTATTATCATGGATCTGGACATTTATGATTCCTCTTGTCTTTAGAAGTGTACCGCTCTTTTCAGATTGACCACATCTAGTGAAAGTACTATTATTGATGGTGAGATATCCTCCTATCGTTGACTCGTCATATCCACCTCTGTAAAAGTGTATTACATTTTGATGAATGTTATCAAAAGTGCAATTATCAAAAGATACCATCTCAGCATTATAATCTCCTCTTGCGTCGGCCGCTAGAACGAGACCATTCTTGCAGTTAATTAGAGTTGTAAGTGTCATATTGATAGAGTCGGCAAATGAACCTTTTGAAGCCTCAAGAACATAGTCAAAATTTTTTATGCTACTCCTATCTACAAATATCTTGTACGCAGATGACATGTTTTCTGATAAAGGAGCAAAAGCATGTTGCGTGCCTTGACCTTGTAATGAAATATTCTCAAGCCTAATGGCACCATTAGGATGCAGTTCAAAAGCTGCTGTACGTGGACTTCCTTTGTATGAAAGTTCTATTTTGTTCTGTGTATTAGAACGGATGGTGATGTCCTTATCTATAATCAAGGGTGAGTTCAGCGTATAGGAGGCATCACTTAGTTCTATGATGTCACCATTCTGAGCTTCTTTTAGTTTGTCCGATAGATCTCCGTCTGCAGATGAAACCTTAAGGATAGATCCTTTTCTAGCGTTGTCAGAAGGCGAGTACCACGATGGTCCATATCTCGACTTATCTAACTCATACCTTTCAGCAGACGCCAAGTCTGTTATAGCACCTATAGAGTGTTCTTCATTCCTAGGACTTCCAAAGAGATCATTGGTGATATTTTCAAAATCAAATCCTGCATATCGATCATGTAAAACTTCTGATTGGCCATCTGAAGGGGTGTACAGCCAATCATTGATTTTAGTCATCTCAAGCTTTTGATGATTCAAAGATCCTAGAGTGTCGACATGTGCTTCATTATTATCGATCACATTATTATAAAAAGAGACTCCACTAATGTCATCATGGTTGATGACAGGAGTATCATCAGCAGTATGATTGTATATAAGATTATTAGCGATGATAGTTCGGATGGGTGGTGCGGATCGTATTTCGACCGCAGGTAAGACACCTGCGCTGCTTTTATTTTGTCCAACGCCTACTTGAAAAGGGGATTTACAATCTACCCAAGTATTATGGGCTACTACCACATCAGTTACTTGCTTGTATCTGTTGAGTTGTGATTTAGGGATGCCATTCATGATAGCGAGAGGACTGCGAAATTCATATCCTTTGATTTTATAGAAGTAGTTGTTAGTAATCCAGTGACCGGTGTTGATTACTCTGATGCCTCCATAAAATTCTGAGTCATCATCACCAATAAATATGTTACCATCTACAGTTGTATGACTTGCGTGACGAAGCACAAGAGACCCTTCGCACTTGTAAAAGATATTGTTGGCAAATGTGTTAAAGGTTGTTTTATCTGATATGACCTCTACTTCTCCATTACAGGCTTCAAAGTAATTATCTGAGACATTCACATATCCAGGGCTTACAGAAGTCTTGCTATCTCCGATTCGGATGGTCTCAGCACGTGGTCCTCCTTTGCGCGGCCTTGGCCCGAAGTAGTTAAAAGTGATTTGGTGATGATTCTTTATATGTTGATTTCCATTGAGTAGGACTCTAAGTGTTTCTCCATCATTGGACTTGCCACTTATGTAGCAGTGATCTAGTGAATTATGACGCCCAAAGAGTTCTATCCAGCTGTCATTGGTTAGGCGACTAGACTTTGAAAAATCTTTGATTACACAATTCGTCACCGTACTATGAAAGGCTATTGAGTCTTCGTTGATACGATAGGATATAATGCTCTCAGAAGGGGAGTGACCATTGCGAAAGTAGAGTCCATCAACAACCAAGTAATTACCGCCTAGTTGTAGAGAGGACCGTCCCTCTATGAAAACTTTGCCAGGGGTCTCTGCTTTTAAGGTGATGGGGTCATCTTCGGTGCCATCACCATAGAACTTGATCTGCACATCTTCCCATGTCCCGTTGGCCATGGTGATCTGAGTACCTGGAGCAGCATTTGCAATAGCTTCTTTGAGCTCGTTTATGTCATTTACGAAAGTGGTATCTGTAGAAAGTTGATGGCTCTCACATGAGCTAAGAGTAAGGATGCACATTACTATGGAGAGCCAAATAGTGTAATGGGCCTTAAGACTATCTTGTATCGGGTTAGGTGGTTTCATAAGAACAGATATAGAGCGCCAAATTAGTTTTAATCTGTGGATTGTAGCACTTCTCATAGCTTCGAGCTTAGTGAAGGATGTCTATCTTAGCTCTGAGTGTGACGAGATATGTTAGATAGACTGCGCAAAGGATTACTACTATTTCTACCTGGCATCTTTTTGCTAGGTTTTAACATCGGTACAGGAAGTGTGACTGCTATGGCTAAGGCAGGAGCTGACTATGGGATGTCTCTGCTTTGGACGATTGTAGCTTCTTGTCTGACGACTTATTTTCTGATTCATTTGTACAGTCGTTTTACTCTAGTAACAGGAGAAACCGCACTTCAGGCTTTTAGAAAATATATTCATCCAGCGGTGGGCATCTTTTTTATCGTTGCCTTGTCTGCGGGTGTGATGGGTAGTGTGATGGGTGTGATGGGCATAGTGGCGGATATCTGTTACACATGGTCATTGTCATTTGTCGAAGGAGGTATATCTTCTGTTTACTTTGCGGGCTTCTTCATATCGTTGGTCTACTTCATCTTTTGGAATGGTAGAACTGAGTTTTTTGAGCGAGCATTAGCTGTAGTGGTGGCTATCATGTCGGCAAGTTTCATAGTCAACTTTTTCATCTTAATGCCTCCACCACTTGAGTTATTGAAGGGATTTGTACCGAATCTGCCAGAAGTACCTGCAGATGAAGGGAGAGGTCCTTTTTTGGTGATAGCGTCTATGGTTGGAACAACTGTGTTTTCTGGCCTCTTTATCATCCGAACGACATTAGTAAAAGAAGCTGGGTGGGGGATCAATGATTTTAAAAAACAACGCAATGATGCTATAGTGTCAGTGGGCTTGATGTTTGTTATAAGTGCGGCTATCATGGCTGCGTCGGCTGGCACACTTCATGCTAATGGTCTTGTCTTGACTAAAGCTTCACAGATGATCGAGTTGCTCGAGCCTCTAGCGGGGCCTCTTGCAGTATCCATATTTGCCGTTGGTATCATCGCTGCGGGTGTTTCTTCTCAGTTTCCAAATGTTCTGATGCTTCCTTGGCTTCTTTGTGATTATAATGATAGCAAGAGAGACATGACGATGACGAAGTATCGGGTGATAGTCTTTTTGATTTCACTCTTGGGATTGGTGGTTCCGATCTTTAATGCGCGTCCCGTATTTGTGATGATTGTTTCTCAAGCATTTAATGCAGTTATACTTCCAGTAACAGTAGCTTGTATATTTTACTTGTGCAATCGCAAAGACCTTATGGGAGAGAATCGCAATAAGTTGACGTCGAATCTTTTTCTAGCACTGATTTTTGTGTTTTCCATATTCACCTCGATCATAGGTGTCAAAGGCGTCTGGCAAACTATCATGCAGTGAACCGTCAAGCCGCCGCCCAAAGAGCTTGTGCAGTCTCTAAATCTTTTTGCATTGCCTTATAGACTAACTCCTCCTTTATCGTAATACTAGAACGTCCCTTTTCTGCTCCTCCGAGTGGATATTCTACATGTAAGCTAACAGGAGGCTTGAGGTCAAAATCTTTTAACATGCGAAAGTATTTTGTAAAATCAACCATGCCTTCTCCAAGCGGCACGTTTACAATTTTCCATTTGCCATTTACTTCGCCCCAGATAAAGTCTTTTAGAACGATCACTTTTATCTGATCTTTGAGGAGTTTGATACCATTGGGCCAAGATCGTCCTCCTTCGGCGACGGCATGTCTTATGTCATATTGGACACCAAAATATTCAGGATTAACATCTTCCAATATCCTTCTTACTTCCCATACGGAAGCTCCGATCTTAGTGCCTGAGTGATTCTGATAACAGCCAATGATATCGTATTGTCTATTGAGCTCTCCTAACTCAGTTACCTTGTTTTTATAGACATCAAGAGAGTCTTCCAGTGATAATTCTTCATGATATTTAAACCAATCACTTCTGTAAAACTCGACTCCTTCATCAGCAGCAGTTTTGATCACATCGTGGTCTAATTGAATAGAAGCTTCATTGACAGCGGTAGTTATCATTTTACAAGAAAGGCCTGCAGCCTTGACATATGATATGGCTTTTGGTAGATCACGCTTTACATTTTCAGGAAGAACATGCCCCTTAGGACGCACGGTGATATCTAGACCTGAGAAGCCAATATCAGCCGCGACTTCTGCCGCATTTTTCCAATCGAGAAACTGTAAGTGCTTTGAAAATAGATGAATGTCAAGGAGGTCATCTCTCGGTGATAAATCGATAGGAGATATCCCACTTGCAAATGGAGCTGCTAAGGATATGGCCCCCATATTATTTAAGAAATTTCTCCTAGTGATACTCATAGTTGAATTTTATAATTGTAATCTATCTACCCATCCAACCACCGTCCACAAGCATGACCGTACCATGCATGTAGCTAGATGCTTGAGAGCAGAGAAAAACGATAGGTCCTGCAAAATCTTCAGGTCGTCCCCATCTACCTGCCGGGATACGAGATAAAATAGATGTGGACCGATCAGGATTGTTGCGGAGGGCTTCTGTAATATCTGTGCTTATATATCCAGGTGCTATAGCATTGACATTGACTCCTTTTGATGCCCACTCATTAGCGAAGGCCATAGTCATTTGCCCGATAGCGCCTTTGCTAGCAGCATATCCTGGAACTGTGATCCCCCCTTGGAAGGTAAGTAGTGAGGCTGTGAAAACGATCTTTCCTTCACCTCTAAGAACCATGTCCTTACCTATTTCTCTAGTAAGGATGAACTGTGCGGTTTGATTTACTTCGATGACCTGATCCCACATATCGTCGCCATGTTCTTCGGCTGGGGCACGCTGTATGGTGCCGGCGTTATTCACGAGGATGTCTATCTGTGGATGTTCTGCTTTGGTCTCCTGTATAAAGCTATACAGCGCCTCTCTATCACTGAAGTCACATGCGTAGGAGAAAAAATTCTGACCAGCAGCTTGGACTGCTTGCTCTACTTGACTACCTGATTTTTCCAGTGTTGCACTTACACCTATAATATCCGCACCAGCTTCAGCTATGGCTATGGCCATGGCCTTTCCGATCCCTCTTTTACATCCACTCACAAGAGCGACTTTACCTTTCAAACTAAAACTATCCAATGTGCTCATATATCCTTTTGAAGAGGAATCTAAATAACGGAGTTATATCACAACAAACAAGTTCAATCAAAGATCCTTTACTCATATGATGTAAAGTACCAATCTCTTCGCAGCGCCTTATGTCAATTTTATGAAGAGATCATCTTCTGCATATGACTGCGTACGTCGGGGTTTTGATAGATCAAGTTGAGTGATTGCTTATATTCACGAAGAAACCTTTCGTTGTTTGAAAGGTCACCAAAAATATCTTTGATCCGAAGGAAGCTCATCTCATCAGCCTCACTATTCGAAGCGAAGGCGTGCAACTCATCTTTTCTTTGGTCTATGATCTCAATTGGATTAGAATTTCTATCAACGCCTTTATCACTATAATAACACCATGCGGCTAGGATAAACGTCCCATATAGTATACTTCCCCCGCTTTCTAAATTTTCTAGAATGGTTGGAATTAGAAACTTAGGAAGTTTAGCTGAGCTTTCTGAGCAGATCCTACTCACGCCATCTTTTATATTGGGGTTGGCAAATCTTGATTCTAGATTGTCTTTGTATTCCTTGAGGTTGATTCCTTCTACCTCGCCGACTACTGGAGTCGCTTCCTTATCCATAAAAGCTCTCATGAATGCTGAAAACACATTATCTCCCATACAGGCATCTATGGTTGGATGACCATGGATAGCCCCAGGTATGCCAAGGATAGAGTGGCCGGCATTGAGTAATCTGATTTTCATTTTTTCATAAGGGGTCACGTCTGGTACGAACTGAACTCCCAGCTTTTCTAGTGGGGGTCGCCCGTTACAGAAGTTGTCTTCTATCACCCATTGGATAAATGGCTCGCAGACTACTGGCCATCTATCGTTAAGATGATGAGTATCTGAGAGATATTGGATATCTGATGGTGTGGTGACAGGAGTAATTCTGTCTACCATAGAATTAGGAAAGGTGACTTCGGATCTGATCCACTCCAGTAGATCGGGGTTTTGTCTTTGTACGAATGCCAGGAGCATTTTGCGAGCTACGTCACCATTATGCTGGATGTTGTCACAAGAAAGCACTGTAAAAGGAGGTATCCCTTTTTCTCGTCTAGACGTCAGAGCTGCTGTCAAATACCCAAAGACCGTCTTAAGCTGATTTGGGTTGAGAAGATCATGCTGTACCTCTTCATTTTCAAAATTGAATTCTCCTGTAGTTGGATTAAAATTATAACCTCCTTCAGTAATAGTGAGAGTGACAATTTTTGTGTCTGGAGAGGATAGAATTTGTTGAGCTTCCTTCTGCTGATCAGCCGCGAGAATATAGCGTGGTATTGATCCGATTATCTCACTGTGTACATGTCCATCAGGATGCTGTGTGATGAGCGTATATAGACCATCTTGGAGGAGCAATGCATCTTTCATTTTTCTATCAGCATCACGTAATCCTAAGCCACATATACCCCAGTCATAGTTTTTATATTTTTCTAATAATAGATGGATGTAATATGCTTGGTGGGCCCTATGAAAACCACCAACACCGATGTGAACAATGCCGGTTTTGATTGCTGTCCTATCGTAGCTCGGAGTTGATATCGACTCATCTACCGAGGAAAGTGCCTGCTGATTAAGTTGAATATCTGACATCTTTGATCATGAGTTAAGCGCCTTTTCTCTTCTCATGGCGACATATGCTGTTGTAAAGTAGAGTAGGGTACAGATAAAACCTATTTTATAAAAGATGTCGCGATTAGAGATATATAATGTCTCATCTGGACTTGCGAATAGAACACGACCTGCCAAGAAGAGTGTGACACCCAGCGCTGCATATGCAGTGAACTTGAGAAATCTAGTCATCGTAGATGTGTCTTTTTGTATCGTAGGCTCTATGCTAGCAAGATGCTGATGATAATCTGCCACTTCTTGATTGTACTCTTCTTCTCTTTTTTTAGCTTCGGGATAGGATTCCTTCGCTCCGTATTTACTTGCAAGAATTGTGTATACAATAATGGTAACAAACCAAGTTGGAATAAACAGGTAATAGAAAGACATCACATCTAAGAAGTTCAGTCCAAAACCAAAAATGAGACCTATGATCCAAGAGGCAACTGCTGGAAGACTTGTTGCATAGTTCTTATACTTTGACCAATATCTTGTAAGTCCGAGTTTTGGGAATAACTGATGCTCAGCGAAAACGATAGCTCCTACGGGAACTACTAAAAGGCCCGCATAAGTAAGGAGTGGGAGTATTTGTGAAAACACAAATGGAAAACATGCTATGATGACCATAGCAAGACCTACAAACATCGTTGTTGTCTTTCGAGCGAAGCGGGTATATACAGCTTGGGCCGCAAGACCAGCCCGATATAAGTTAGTGATGGCAGTTGTCCACCCAGCAACAATAACGATGACAAATCCAGACCATCCAAGAGCATAGAAAGCTACATCTCCTGGATCGAGTTGAACGATAGACGTGCCGAGGATCACTGCAGTTCCAGCACCCATGATACCTGCTGCTATCCATGCTATGTAGTGACCAAACAACATCCCGGTACTCGTCGCTAAGCCGTAGTGTTTTTTCTTTGCAAAACGCAACAAGGCCATATCAATTAAGCCAAAGTGAGTAATCGTATTCGCAGCCCAGCCAAAACCTATTACCTCTACTAATCCTATACCTGGTTGGCCGTCACTGTTGATGCCAGTCCAGATAGATTGATTACCAATGTTTATGAAGTCAGACCAACCTGATGGCAGCGTCTTACCTAGTACATCTAAGGATAGCGCGGGCATCAATACTATAGCTCCACTTGCGAACATCGTAAATAACCACGGTGCGCTAATCCCTGAGAATTCTGAGACAGCATTAAATCCGTACATGGCGATAAAGACGACGAATATGCCGACTAGTATGACGATTAAGACAAACCAGAGATTAGTAGGATACCAGTTCAGTTGTGCGGGTATATCAAAAGCAAATCGAACAGCTGTAGCTGATACGGTGACCATCGCCGCAGATATAACAGTAAAGATCAAGATGTTGGCCCAATTATAGAGAGCTGACATCTTATCTCCTGCTATCTTATTGAGATAGGTATACAAGCTCAGACGTGCTTCTACAGCTATTGGCGTTGTAATCAACGTCCAGCTTAATACTGCTAATACGTTACCGATAAGTAAGCCAAGGATGATGTCTGAAGTCTTTGCTCCTAGTGCAACAAAAGTGGCACCTATCACAAACTCAGTAGCAGCTACATGTTCTGCGGCATACAGCCCAGCAAAATGTGTCCAGTTATGGAGTTTATGTTGAGGTACTGGAAGCTGTTCTTCATGGAGCTCTTGAAATTTCTGGAATTTGGTCGGTTCATTCATATCCTTTGTTTCTCACTTAAAACAAAGTACAAAATATGATCACCTCGAGAAGCCAGATTTTGAAGAAAAAGTGTGCTAGATGTTCCCGCGTTCTTTCTCCCGCACCCATTCTATGTAGTCCGTCTGAGATATCTGAGTGATATTCAACTGTCTCATCATCATCACTACTTGACCTCGGTGATAGCTGCCATGGGTGAAGACGGTTTGGATGATCTCCCTTGTCGGTATAGAGAACTGTTTTTCCTTGTGTTCGAAACCTATCTTTTTCTCGAGATTGGCTGACATAACGAAGTCTTTGAATTCTCCTGAGGTTTGTGACTATGCATTACAGAGTTCTTGTCCGGTCCCGGAGAAGTCTTCCACTTTTATTGTATTTCATCCACGCCCATTGAGTCTAGCAAGCCATCCTTCTTCTGCATACCATATATGGAGTAGGGTATATCTGATAGAAGGAAAACTACTTACTATCACTTTCGTAAATATACCCTCTTCTTGAGAGAGCAAATCTCCTATAAGTGATCATAAATAAAGCTGTCATCTATTTTGCAAAGTAGGATATCATGGCTAGTTTTTTGTACACTTAAAGAGTTTATAAGAAGGATGATCTTAGATTATAACGTAACTTTGCAGTGTAGAGTCATTATGAGGTTATCTCACTAAGACCTTCCTTTTTGAGGTTAGTTCTTATCTCTGGATAAGGATAAGCCCCCTTCTTTCCAACCTACCCTTCTTTTTGGAAGTACAGTTCCAAAATCAGACAGTAATGTATTGTTATCTGTGAAGCAATAGACCGGCTCATAAGGTAGCTAAGTAAGACATGTATAGTATTAACTAGGCTTTTATGGAAACAGCAGTTGAAGTCAAAAAATTAATGATGGTCGATGATGACATCGCGGCACATACCTTTCATAAGATGATGATGGATGAAGCTGGGTGGCTCAACAAAGATATCGAGGTAGTAGAGTGTTATTCTGCGGATGAAGCACTTGACATATTGGATAACTGTATCCATGAGAAAATTTCACCTCCGCAAGTCATCCTTCTCGATCTCAATATGCCTAGTAAGACTGGGTGGGACTTTCTCGATGCATTTAGTGATATTGCTTTTGAAGATACACCACCTGTTGTATATATCATCACAAACTCTGAAGACCCAAGAGACAAACAAAGAGCTTATTCGATGTCATCGGTGAGGGCTATGAAATTAAAATTTCTCAGAGAAGACTTTTTCAAAGAGTTGTTGAATGGCCAATTACCTGT
>CAYYBR010000090.1:0-15273 GCA_964470035.1 uncultured Saprospiraceae bacterium | reverse complement strand
CACCGAGATCTACACTATCCTCTTCGTCGGAGCGTCAGATGTGTATAAGAGACAGAGGAAAAACGAAAAGCTTAGGTATCAGGTTCCTATGGAGGAAAGGTTTGATATTCGGGTCAATCCAGATGTGATATCTCAGCTCTCGTTCGATGACATGTTGAATATCATCGAAACCTTGCCAAAGTCTTACCGCTTGGTCTTTATGTTGCACGTGATCGACGGATACAAGCACGAAGAAATAGCCAGCATGTTAGGTATCAATATTGGAACATCTAAATCCAACTTGAGTAGGGCCAAAGAGAAGCTTCGATTGATGTTAGCCGACAAAATTAATGTCTTATGAATCAAAGAGCCTACAATAAATTAGAAAAGAGATTCATTCACCTGTCTGAGTCTCAAGAATTTGAATTTCAAAATTCTGACTGGGCTGATTTAGAGTCTAGACTGGATAATGAAAAACCTAAAAGAAGAATACTTGTTTTTTCACTGCTTGGTGTTTCATCATTGATAATTTTAGGATTTGTCGCATGGTCTATGAGTGGCACATCGGCTGATGTCGATTTTGCTCAAGGCGATATCGCAGTAGAACGACAAGACTTTACTATGGGTGATGAGCAGAATGCTAAATCAATTTTAGCTCCTGAGGAAACGCCTAGTTCTTCTGCGAGTTCTGCAGAAAAGAAGAACCTTGTTGAGGAAGTAGAAAATAGCAATACTGGAGAGTCAATACAAGAGAATGATAGGGGATTGGCTTTGTTGAAAGATGTTGAACCATCGATAGCGACAGAAGAGATAAGAGTATCTGGAGAATCAAAAACTAAAGAAGCAAGTACGCTTGCTGCTGAAAGTAGTTATGGTTTGTTTGGAGAGAATGTGTCTGGTGATAAGCCGATAATATCCGATGATTTAAATAATGAAAGCATAATACCTGGTATTTACCAACAAGAGTCTCAACAACTATTGGAAGACGATCAGCTACCTGTAGAGGATGTGACGAATGTTTTAGAAAGAGAAGGCGTGACAAGCCTTTTAGATGGGAAGGATGTAGCAGATCTTTTAGAAAGTGAGGATGTGACGGATGTTTTAGAAAGAGAAGAGGTGACAGGCCTTTTAGATGAGAAGGATGTGACAGACCTTTTAGAAGGGGAAGATGTTTCGAGTTTGGCCATAGAGTTTATTCCGGTTAAGATTATGCCGCTTATCATTGAACGGGACTCTAGGTTAGAGGCTTCGCTTATCGATGTGAGTCAAGAGTCTAAAGGGTATAGACCTAGATTTCTTTTAAATGTAAATGCAGGAGTTGAAGTGTCATCTACCCCTTTGGGTGAGCTAAGTGATACAGATTATAATCTGGGATTAAGGCTGGGTTACGTAGCGTCTTCAAAATTGGTCCTGTCTGCTGGGGTGAATTATATTAATGAATGTTATGTCGCAGATGGCGATGATTATGATGCGCCAACGGGATTCTGGTCTGCCACCGAAGGAGAAGCCCCTGAATCAATTCAGGCGATATGCGATATGATAGATGTTTCTATCGGCGCTTCCTATCATTTTACAGATGTAAGGTCTAATGGGTTAGTTGCACACGTAAATCTCAATTCTAATTTTATGGTTCGTGAGGAGTATAACTATCAGTTTGTGCAGAGTGAAGATAACTGGACCGGTATATTTGAAGGGGAAAGTCAGAGCTTTCTAAGTAATGTAGAGCTTGGTGCGACATATAAGCTGAATTTGGGTCGTGATTTTATGATAGACGCCGGTCCGTATCTAAAAATACCTGCAAACGGTATTGGTCATGGTAGTGTAAAATTAAGCTCCTTTGGATTTAGGGTAGGAGTGTCACTTTTCAAATAAAATTATAAGAAATCCACATTGTGGTGTGGGGTTTGTCTGTGACTTTTAAGATGGGCAAAGGGAAGATCTGTTGATAGATTTCTGTTTCAAATTGATGGTATTTGTGGGCCTTTGACTGTGGGTTTTTAAATAGGCTCTTGTAGAACTTTTGTTCTGTACATCCATTGATAGAAAGTTGAGAAATGTGACTGATGTGGCCTTGGGTGATGTAGTTGATTGCGATGACAATTGAAAATCACGTTCCAGTCTTTGGGATTGTGTTAAGAGTTGTAATTTTCTATTTGATGTGGTGCTTGGTGGACTGATTGTCATGGTCGCGAATTTGCTGGATTATATAACACAAGTTCTTTGTGTAGATATCAATAATTAGAAGTGGTTTTGAGGTGTGCTGTGATTGCAAGATCATTGCACTTATCTGTCGTTCGAAATAATGTTTCTGTTCTTTTTGCAATTTTCATTAATCGTCTATGGGTCTGTAATTGTAAGTGCTAGCTTGACCTGGGCATGTATTTGTGGCCTGATTTATTTTAATTATAATTTATTTTAAAATATTTCCGCTCCGACGCATCCTTTGGGTTGAAGATGCCGTACTGGTGTTGTTATTATATTTAAGATAGGAATATTTGATCTTGGATAATTTACAATAGAGAATTCTAAAAGTTAAAAGAATGAATTTTTATTTAAGTATTCTGTTTATGGTGGTGGCTAATTTTAGCTGCGTCATGCTTGGCGGCCAGATAGAGATAAGTGAGGTTTCTAGCGACGGCGTAGTTGAGCTTGTTAATACTGGCTCGGCGACCATGGATGTTTCTGATTATTGGCTTTGTAATAGGCCGTTGTACTCACGGATGAGCACTTTGACTTTGGAGTGTGGTGAGCTTAGTTTGGAGGCCGGTGCAACTGTAACGGTTTCTGGTTTTAGTCTGAATGCTGGTGGTGACGAATTGGGAGTGTATTCTAATTCTAATTTTGGATCTGCATCAGGACTAGTTGATTATGTTATCTGGGGTGAAAGATCAGGTGGAACAAGAGAGGATGTTGCTGTAGCTGCAGGCCTTTGGACATTAGGGGCAAGGGCAGAAGTGATATCTTCAGGTCAGTCGCTCAATAAAGATGTTTCGTTAATTGGAGTGGATGCATACTCATTGAGTAGTTCGGCTATTTGTGAAGAAGTAGAAGAGACAGTAGAAGATGAAGGAGGTCTTGAAATCAATGAGATATCAAGTGATGGCTCCATAGAGATTATAAATACAAGCGATGATGTCTTAGATATATCCAATTATTGGTTGTGTAATCGGCCTGCGTATTCTCGTTTTAATACAGTTACGATAGAATGCGGAGATTTGAACCTTGAGCCAGGGGAAAGCGTAACGGTAAGCGGATTTACAGTAGAAAGTACAGGAGATGAATTAGGGATATATGTGAATTCTAGTTTTGGATCTGCATCAGGACTAGTTGATTATGTTATCTGGGGAGAAAGATCAGGTGGAACAAGAGAGGATGTTGCAGTAGCAGCAGGTCTTTGGACATTAGGTGCAAGAGCAGAAGCAATATCTGCAGGTCAGTCACTCAATAAAGATGTTTCATTAACTGGAGTGGATGCATATTCATTGAGTAGTTCAACTATATGCGAAGGTGAAGAAGATGCAGTAGAAGATGAAGGAGGTCTTGAAATCAATGAGATATCAAGTGATGGCTCTATAGAGATTATAAATACAAGTGACGATGTCTTAGATATATCCAATTATTGGTTGTGTAATCGACCGGCATATTCTCTTTTTAGTACAGTTACGATAGAATGCGGAGATTTGAATCTTGAGCCAGGAGAAAGCGTAACAGTAAGCGGATTTGCAGTAGAAAGTACAGGAGATGAATTAGGGATATATGTGAACTCTAGTTTTGGATCTGCATCAGGACTAGTTGATTATGTTATCTGGGGAGAAAGATCAGGTGGAACAAGAGAGGATGTTGCAGTAGCAGCAGGTCTTTGGACATTAGGGGCAAGGGCAGAAGTAATAGCAGCAGGTCAGTCACTTAATAAAGATGTTTCATTAACTGGAGTGGATGCTTTTTCTGTTGGAGAAAGTACTATATGTCCTGGTGAAGAAACGGGAGATATGGACTCCGGTGTTTGTGCTGTAAACGGCGGAACAATAACTTTTGCTGATGGCGGAATAAGAACTTCTATCTGTATAGACGGTAATCCCGATCCGCTTTCCGTATCATTTACTGAAGCAGCCAGCGGTAGTGCACTTGGGTATATCATCACCGATGATGCTAACAATATCTTAGCGCGTCCGATGGCCCCTCCATTTGACTTAGACGGAGCTGGTGTAGGTACATGTTTCATCTATTCAGTTGCTTATGAGCCGGGGTTTGCTGGTGCGGTTGTAGGTAATAACATAGCTGACATCACAGGTTGCTTTGATTTATCAGAGCCATTAACAGTATATAGAGAGGCGCCGGACGGTGGTATGGTGAGCCTTTTAGATGGCAGTACACAGTTTGCACAATGTGCAGGACAGATCACTTTTGATGTCATGCATCAAAATGATGCTCAATTTCTGAGTTACTGGTATATCATCACAGATGATCAGGACAATATCATTGACTGGGTGAACTCAGCGAATAGTAATACAATAGACCTGAGCAGTGCTCCTGCAGGAACCTGCAGAGTATGGGGATGGTCATATAGAGGTCTTGATGATCCGATCATCGGAGACCCTATATCATCTCTTACAGATGATGATTGTGAGGCCATCTCAGACAACTTTATAACAGTACACAGAGAGATTCCGGATGGCGGTATGGTAACCTTGCTAGATGGGAGTACAAGTTTTGCACAGTGTGCCGGGCAGATCGTATTTGATGTAACGCATGCGACGACAGCACCCAACCTAAGCTACTGGTACATCATAACAGATGCTAATGGCATCATCTTGGACTGGGTGAACTCGGCTAATAGCAATACAATAGACCTGAGCAATGCACCCGCAGGCGAGTGCCGCGTATGGGGCTGGAACTACCGAGGTCTACCTGATCCAGTAGTAGGAGAGCCGCTTTCTACCTTGAGAGATGACTTCTGCGAAGACGTCTCAGACAACTTTATAACAGTACACAGAGAGATTCCGGATGGCGGTATGGTAACCTTGCTAGATGGGAGTACAAGTTTTGCACAGTGTGCCGGGCAGATCGTATTTGATGTAACGCATGCGACGACAGCACCCAACCTAAGCTACTGGTACATCATAACAGATGCTAATGGCATCATCTTGGACTGGGTGAACTCGGCTAATAGCAATACAATAGACCTGAGCAATGCACCCGCAGGCGAGTGCCGCGTATGGGGCTGGAACTACCGAGGTCTACCTGATCCAGTAGTAGGCGAGCCGCTTTCTACCTTGAGAGATGACTTCTGCGAAGACGTCTCAGATGACTTCATCACAGTGTACAGAGAGATCCCAGATGGTGGAGAGGTAACTCTTTTGAATGGAGGAACTACCTATGAGGGAGAAGCAGGCAACATTGTCTTTGATGTCATGCATACTACGACCGCTCCATTCATTAGTTTTTGGTATATCATTACTGATGATAATAACAACATCCTAGGTTGGGTGAACTCAGCTAATAGTAATACACTTAATCTAAATACAGCTCCTCCTGGAATCTGTCGAATCTGGGGCTGGAACTACCGAGGTCTACCTGATCCAGTAGTAGGCGAGCCATTATCTACCTTGATGGATGACTTCTGCGAGGATGTTTCAGAGGGCTTTATCACGGTAATTAGAAATGCACCCGCTAATGATGGCAGTGAAGTCACTTGTGATGTAAATGGCGGAGAGATCACCTTTGATGAAGGAAGGACTAGAACTTCTATTTGCGTAGACGGCAATCCTGATCCATTGGCTGTATCATTTACACAAGCCGCAAGTGGCAGTGCAGTTGGCTATATCATCACTGATGATCAGCATAACATACTTGCTCGTCCTATGGCACCTCCCTTTGATTTAGACGGAGCAGGAGTAGGAACTTGCTTTATCTATTCGGTTGCATATGAGCCAGGATTTGCAGGTGCTATAGTAGGTAATAACATCTCGGATATAACAGGGTGTTTTGATCTATCAGAACCGCTTACGGTATACAGAGAAGCTCCAGATGGAGGCATAGTGAGTCTTCTAGATGGAAGTACGAGTTTTGCACAGTGTGCGGGGCAAGTCGTATTTGATGTCATGCATCAAAATGATGCTCAGTTTTTGAGTTACTGGTACATCATCACAGATGATCAAAACAATATCATTGACTGGGTGAACTCAGCAAATAGCAATACAATAGACGTGAGCAGTGCTCCTGCAGGAACTTGCAGAGTGTGGGGATGGTCATATAGAGGACTTGGTGATCCGATCATCGGAGCACCGATATCATCATTGACAGATGATGATTGTGAGGCCATCTCAGACAATTTTATAACCGTATACAGAGAGGTGCCAGATGGAGGAAGAGTATATGTCGCTGGTGGTGGAACTACCTATGAAGGGGAAGCTGGCAACATTCGATTTGATGTAAGACACGAAACCACAGCTCCGTTTTTGAGCTACTGGTATATCATCACGGATGAAGATGACATTATCCTTGATTGGGTGAATTCTGCAAATAGTAATACAGTTGATCTTAGCAGTACGCCAGCAGGTACTTGTAGAGTATGGGGTTGGAATTATAGAGGCCTAGCTGATCCTGTAAGAGGGGAGTCTTTAGCAACACTAACGGACGACTTCTGTGAGGACATCTCTACCAACTTTATAGAAGTTATACGAAGAGCAGCGGATACAGGTGTATGTAATGTAGAAGCTGGCAGTTTAGCCCTAAGCGATGGCAGAACTTCGCTCCAGTTGTGTGCAGCTGATGGCGTGCCGGATTTACTCAGATTTATCCCGAAGAATGTTGTTGGTAGTTATAGGCTTGTTGTAACTAACGCTGATGACTACATCATAGCTCTTCCATCGAGTAATACGATCAACGCAGATGGCATGTCAGCTGGAGAGTATAGAGTGTATGTCCTTGCGTATGATGGGGTAACAGGAGTTGCTGTTGGTAATAACATCAATCAGCTGGGAGGTTGTTTTGATCTATCTAATCCTTTTGTCTTAGATAGAATTTTATGTGCCCCTAACTGCCAAACTCCTTTAAATCTGAGGTATTCTAGAATCTCCTCTAGCAGGTTTGCCATTAGTTGGGATGCTGTTTCAAATGCCCGAGGGTATGAGATTCTAATCGGATTTGAAGGTGACTCTAGGAGGTTTTTAGTACCAGTAAGAAGTAATCGGGTCTTCCTATCAGTAGGTGCTACACGACCAGTGCTACTGCGAGTAAGAACAGTATGCGGACCTACCTCAAGATCTCCGTATACTGAATACGTTAGCTTCAGAGCTGAGAACAGTAAATCTTCTTCGATCTCTGAAAGTACAGGACAAGTATATGGGGACTTTGTAATTGAAGAGCCTAAGCTTACTGTATCACCAAATCCAGCGTCAGATTTTATCGATCTCGACTTTGGATTTAGTGGATCAGAAAGTCTACTTCAGATATTTGATATGACCGGACGAGTGATGCATACTTCAGTTATACCTGCAGAAAAATCTGCGACAAGAATGTCAGTACGAGATTTTCAAGAAGGTATATACCAAGTAATCATCTCTTCTAATAATGTAATCATTGGACAATCAAGATTTGTGAAGATTTAATTTGTGAGTCCATTTAACGATGGTTTTAAGCCCACTTGTAACCCAAGTGGGCTTTTTTATTGATGCAATTAGGTACCACGACGTAGTCATGCCTTTTACATGACTTTACATGGGTATAGCTATAAGCTGAGATGAGAATTCGATGTTAAGTATTTGTTCTTTTAAACCCGATTTTTAATGCAAACCTGCTAATGCATCCTCGTCCCATCAGGATCCATCCTTGAGAGCATATCTGCTTCAAAGTCGAGATACTCTTGCCAGCGTGCCATCGTCTTCTCTTCTCCACAATAGTGTTTGGCAAGGTTGAGAAACATCTTGTAGTGGCCTGCTTCAGATACCATAAAGTGATGATAGAAGTCTCTGAGCTCGGCCTCCTGTAATCCCTGTGAGAGGAGCCTGAATCTCTCACAACTCCGCGCTTCGATCAATGCAGAAGTCAAGAGTTTTTCAAGGAGTCGATCTTCTACAGATCCACCGCCTCGCTGAAACTCTAAGAGTTTATTGACGTATAGATCTTTGCGCTGTTTTCCTAGCTTGAGGCCGCGCTTCTTTAACTCAGCAAGAACGAGACGGAAGTGGCCCCACTCTTCGGTTACCACTGGAGCGACTTCCTCTACGAGCTTATCGAGATCGGGATATCGTTGGATAAGAGATATGCAGGTGTTAGTAGCCTTTTGTTCGCAGTAGGCGTGGTCCGTAAGGATGTCTTCGAGGCTTTTCTCAGCAAGATTGACCCATCTAGGGTCGCTAGGCAAGTGAAGGCCTAGTTTGGTTTTTGATCTTTGAGGTGCTTCAGGCATGATAACTGGCTTGTCAGAAAATCTACTTCATAGATAACGTATTCTTCATAACCCGATGACCACTGGATACCTATCTTGTCGATCTCCATCTTTGAAAGTTGCTTTACAGCTTTATTAGATAGTTCAAAAGCAACGGGATAGATGAAGGCTTTTTTGTCTTCTGTCGGTATGCCACCACTCGAGGCGTAGTTTCTTAATTCTACTTCCTTGCCATCGATCAGGGTAACTCTAAGGAGAGCTCCGACATCCAGCGAGCCGTATGCCTTTGGGGCCATGAGGCTATTTACTTGGATGTTGAGATGCAGCGATACATTATCTTGGATCTGGACGATCTGACCACGACATTGGATGAGATTAGAGGTCTGCAAGTCGTTTTTGACTTCCGGTGGAGTGTGATTAAATATCAAAGCTGGTGCCATCTCGACCCGATAGGTCTTGGTGGCAAGGTCGATACCGTCGTACAGCACGTCGCATTTGACTTGGCAGAGTGTTACATTTGCCTTGAGCGTAAAAACTATGAGTCCTAATATATAGAGTATCCTTACCATATTACCACAATGATATTAAACTTTTTCATATGTATAAAACTATCATCACACTAACTGTATTATCATTATGTATCAGTAGTTGTATGGAGAAAGAATCGCTTTCGCAAATGAAGTCTATCAGAGAAGCAATACAAGTAGATTATCCAAAGACACATCAAGATACCGCGGTGGTTGAGGATTATCATGGTACTAAGATCGCCGATCCCTATCGATGGTTAGAAGATGATAATAGCGAAGAGACAGCAGCTTGGGTAAACCAGCAGAACGAAGTCACACAGTCCTACTTGAAGAAGATACCATTTCGCGCGGACGTGGAGAAAAGAATTACTGCGCTCTGGGATTATGAAAAGTTTGGAACTCCCTTCAAGGAAGCCGGCAAATATTACTACTATAAAAATGATGGGCTGCAGAATCAGTTCGTCTTATACCGTCAGGTAGATAATGGAGAAGATGAGGTTGTCCTTGACCCCAATACATTTTCTGAAGACGGCACTACTTCGCTTGCTGGTCTATCATTTAGTAAGAATGGCAAGTATGCGGCCTACATGATCTCCGAAGGAGGTTCGGATTGGCGCAAGGCATATGTGTTAGACCTAGAGACTAATGAGCTACTTAGTGATGAACTCGAGTGGATAAAGTTTAGTGGATTACAATGGGCAGGTGATGGCTTTTTCTATTCTCGATATCCTGACTCTGAAGATGGTGGTGAGCTGTCTGATCAAAACGAGTATCACTCTCTTTACTACCATCAGCTTGGTGATGACCAAAGTAAGGATCAACTGATCTATCAGAATGCCGAGCATCCTCTACGCAATGTATATGCAAGTACAACTGATGACGAAGATTGGTTAGTGATCGGCGAGAGTGAATCTACTAGCGGCAATAGTGTTCTGATCAAGTCGCTTAGAGATCCTGGAGCAAAAGTGATCAAGGTGATAGATGGATTTGAAGCGGATTATACGCTCATAGATAGCGATGACAGTCGTATGCTCTTTAAGACTAACGCCAATGCGCCTAATGAAAGGATACTTGCATTAGACCTTAATAATCCATCTGGAGAAATGAAGGAGTTTCTAGCAGAAGATGAAGACGTCATGGAAAGAGCGGTAGTACTAGGAGGTAAGCTCTTTATAGAATACTTGCATAACGCATCCAGTAAAATCAAAGTCTTTGATCTGTCTGGGAAGTTGATATCAGATCTAGACCTGCCTGGTATCGGTACCGTTGGCGCACTGTCCGGTAAGAAAAAAGATCAGGAAGCATTCTTTTCATTCTCTTCTTACACAAGACCTAATACGATATACAGTTTTGATACGAAGAGTTTGAACTACGAGATATTTAGAGAGGCAGCTATAGATTTTAATTCTGATGACTACGTGACTAATCAAGTATGGTATAAGAGTTATGATGGTACAAAGGTCTCGATGTTCGTTACCCATAAGAAAGGCATAGAGATGGATGGACAGCGACCTACTTTGCTATACGGCTATGGAGGGTTCAATATATCCTTGACACCAGGATTTAGTCTCGCTAGGCTTCCTGTCATCGAGAACGGTGGCATCTATGCGGTCGCCAACCTTAGAGGTGGCGGCGAATACGGTAAAGAGTGGCATAAGGCAGGAACCAAAGAGCGCAAGCAAAATGTATTTGACGACTTTCAAGCGGCTGCAGAATATCTGATCAAAGAAGGGTATACATCTAGCGATAAGCTGGCTATCCAAGGAGGAAGTAATGGGGGCTTGCTAGTTGGAGCTTGCTTGACTCAACGCCCAGACCTTTATGCAGTAGCACTGCCGGCAGTAGGAGTGCTTGATATGCTGCGCTATCATGAGTTTACGATAGGATGGGCGTGGGCAGAAGACTATGGACTGAGCTCAGATCCCGAAGGTTTTGACTACCTCATCAAGTATAGTCCGCTACATAATGTCAAAGAAGGTGTAGCATATCCGGCGACCTTGGTCACCACTGCCGATCACGACGATAGAGTAGTGCCAGCTCATTCATTTAAGTTTGCTAGTGAGCTGCAAAGTAAGCACCGAGGAGCTGATCCTGTATTGATCAGAGTTGAAACGAGTGCAGGACATGGTGCTGGTAAGCCAACTGCAAAGATCATCGAAGAATATGCGGACATCTTGTCCTTCATGTTTTTTAATATGGATGAGGAATTGTATCAGGATTTGCAGGGTTGATATGATAAGCGCATCCCATTGTGTTGGCTAGGTTGTGTGTCTTCCGTGTTGTCTACTGCATAAGCCGATAGCATAAGAGCTAGAGTACTCCCGAGAAGCTGATGTTCGATCAGGCAGAATAGGCTACCAGGTTGGAAAAGAATAAGAGAGATTAGCCTCTTTAGAGCAGAAACTCGAAGAAGATAGAAATGCACTTAATCAAGGTGTCGAAGAAAGTCAAAAGACACTCCTGCAAGATCGTATCAAGCGCAATCAAGAAGTAAGAGATAGGATGATCGAGGCGCTCGATACACAAGTAGGGGAGTTGGATCAGATAACTTAATAAGTTCTGTATCTACCTCTGCAAGCTCGCGATGCCACTAACAGTATAGCAGGAGTTGGTTGTATATTAAAAAACCCAATTAACACTGCCTCTAAACCACCTCCCTGGTAAAGGTGCTCCAAGTATATTCTGGTATTCGACATCACCTACATTGATCATATGAGCTCCCAGCTTGATGTTGTCACTAAGTTTAAAGAAGGCGGAAGCATTCACTAAGAAGTAATCATCAGAAAGGTTGGCACCTATAGCTTCTGCGATACGCGCATTGCGATTTTTGTAGAGCCCAGTGAGATTGAAGTCGAACAACCTCGTCTTTAGACTGAGGCGATTCGTACTAAAGAACCTGGCAGTATTCGATAGATAGACAGACACCGTCTCAAGGCTACTGCTTTGGCCTATCACGCTCAGGGAGTTGTGTAGATTCAAGCTCGCCTTTGTACTGAGATCGAACTTTATATTAGACTCGAATTCCACACCTCTGATCTGTACGTCAGCGATATTTGTTGCGAAGAAGTAATTTTCATCTGGGACTAGACTTCCAATCTCACTGACGGTTCCTATATCTGCTTCATTAGTGAATATATAGTCGACAAGATCGTTGGACCAGCGGCTATAGATCGTACTGCTTAAAGTCCAGTTGCTAGTGACGTTATAATCTACCCCAATCTCTGCCGACCAGCTTGTCTCTGTGAGCAAGTCAGGGTTGCCTAAGCTTCTTCCAGGTGTGAGATTAACGAGATTGTTAGACACAAATCGTTCAGTAAAATCAGCTGCCCGGACAGATCTCCCTGCCGAAGCGCGAAATGTTACTTGAGGAAGGTTATACGATATATTTAAACTTGGTAGTAACTCACTGCCATAGTTGGTATCGTGATCAAATCTAAGGTTAGGTATGACATTCAGGTTGCCCTTGTTATAAACTAGGGATGCATATAGGCCCCCATGCAAATCAACATGATCTCCGCGATCATTGCTCGATATCGATCGGCGATCAAGTTGCACCCCTGTCTTTAGACTAAGATTATCTCCTAAGCTTCTAAAGTTGCTAACTAAGACGTTGGTCAAGTGAGTCGTGTGATTGTTCGTTGATGGAAAGTCAGGTGAAAACACGAATTCATCTGTATTGACCTTATGCGCTACATCTATCTGGGTACTTGACTGACCGCCAAGATGTCGTAACGACACATGATTAAAGACACCGGACACAGTCTCTGTGGACTTGTCGAACGTGCTAGTCGTAAAAAAGTAGCGGGCATTGAAGTCTCTAAAGTCATAGCTGCTTCGAGCACTGAGTTGCCACTTGGGGTTAATCGAATATGACAAACCCACACCAGCAGTGGTGATGTCAAAAAATGTATTGAAGGCCTCTAGCTCTGTATTCGGGTCACTACTAACAGGTTGAACCAATTCACCATCGGATTGCTTCACCGAGACGCCTGCTGAAAATCTGATCTTTTCTGTTGACTCGGTCAGCCCAACATTAAAATCTCTTAGATTAAATTGCCCATAGGCCAGGTTTCCAGATATTGATCTCTGGTCATATGAAGCATCGTTAACCTTAGTGATGATGTTAACCACTCCGCCTACTGCATCAGGACCAAAAACTGCAGATGCAGCTCCTCGCAAAACTTCGATCTTTGCTATCTCCTCCTGTGCTACTGGTATGTATCCATTGAAGTGACCTGTAAGTGGATCGTTGATCCGCATGCCATCTACCAAAATTAAGACTTGAGTGAAGGTAGACCCCCTTAATAATATGTTGCTTTGTACTCCGAATCCCCCTCTTGACTGTACTTCCACTCCAGCTGTGAGCTGTAAGATTTCGTCGATAGAAGTAGCATTATAAGCTGCTATATCTCGTGCATTAATCACACTAATGCTACGCCCAGCTTGGGCTACCGTCAATGGCGCACGTAGCGCGGTAACTACCACAGTGTCAATCACTTGCGTGTCTTGAGCAAGAATCGAAATACTTCCCCAAAGCATCATCAAACTATACCAATACCTCACAATCAATGTTTTGATTTAGGCGCCCAAAGGTAGACTTAACATCAACTTTACAGCTCTTATGATGTATGTTTTAGATGGGGTGTACTTTGGGTGGCAGAACACGAAATTTTAGTGACCTTGATTATCAGATTAGATTATAGTGATGAGTAATGAGATGGCAGAATTAGATCTTATTTGAAGTGTGTTCTTTCCAATAATATTTGATGAAAAAAATATAGGAAATTAAACTTTGAAAGACATAGTGCTATTCTTTTCCTCTTCTTTATAGACAGCAGATGTAGGAGTTTAAAGCCATTCTTAAGTCTTGATTCTTCGATTGTCGTTTTGTGCTTTCTTAGATCATCATAAGTCCATAATGTCAAAACGACTCCTTTAGGTACCAGACAACTACCAGTCTAAGCTCTTCAATACCATAAAAGCACTACATTAAATACTGAAATCAACTTGAAGCGAAAAGATGGTGCATAAAAGAACATTCGAATACTCCGATGGCACAAATGGATACGAAGGAGTTGTGACCTATGATGACAGCTCGATGAATGATAGGCCGATCGTACTCGTGGCACCCACCTTTCGCGGGCAGACAGAGTTTGAAGTACAGCGAGCTGTTAGACTTGCTGAGATGGGGTATATCGGTTTTGCTATAGATACCTATGGCAAAGGAAAGAGGGGAGAGACAAACGAGGAAGCCACAGCCCTCATGAATACACTGAATGACGATCGACCTCTGCTTCTCGAGCGCATGCAACTTTGTCTGAAAGTGGCTAGGTCTTTTCCTATGGTAGATCAGAACAGGATAGGTGCTATCGGCTTTTGCTTTGGAGGTAAGTCTGTACTTGATCTCGCGAGATCGGGCGAAGAGATAGCTGGCGTGGTAAGTTTTCATGGCGTACTGGATCCACCAGGATATAATGAAGACGTGGAGATCAAGTCAAAGGTCTTAGTCTTGCATGGTTGGGATGATCCACTAGCTACTCCAGAACAAGCTGTGGCATTGGCGCAAGAACTCAAGAGTAAAAGAGCCAACTGGGAGTTAGTCGCTTATGGAGATACAGGTCATGCCTTTACTAATCCGGCAGCCAATGATAAGGCCGGAGGCATGAGTTATAACCAAGAGGTGGATAATAGATCTTGGGATCGCATGGTCAGGTTTTTCGAAGAAGTATTTGCTAAGTAATCCCATGTCGGTGCTTCGTCTACTTCTGTTGATATTATTGATGATACCCTTGGTGATGATAGGTCAAGTGGAGATCTGTGATAATGCCATAGATGATGACGGCGATGGCATGATAGACCTCAATGATGAGGATTGTGTATGTGAAATCATCGAGCTCACTTCCTTAATCCCTAATGCATCCTTCGAAGATACGGAGTGCTGTCCATCAAGTAGAAGTCAGCTCAACTGCGCTGTAGACTGGATACAGGCTTCAGAGCCGACGACGGATTTTATCCATGAGTGCGGATGGTTGGGCTGGGAGAATCTGCCACCGCCTAGGCCTTTTCCTGATGGCGATGGCATAGTAGGATTTAGAGATGGAAGAAATTTTGGTGGGGATATAGAACCTAACTGGAAAGAGTATGCTGGAGCATGTCTCACTCGTCCATTAGCAAAAGACTCGACGTACAGATTCGAATTTGAGGTGGGATTTGTAGATGGTCGTCATTCGCCACCAATAGAAATTACCTTTTTTGGGACTTCGAACTGTGACAATCTTCCTTTTGGTGTTGGGGATACCTTTTTTGGATGCCCAACTAATAGTCCAGATTGGACTTTTTTAACCCAAGTTTTTGTGGATGGAGAGGAAGGTAATCAGT
>CAYYBR010000089.1:0-15332 GCA_964470035.1 uncultured Saprospiraceae bacterium | reverse complement strand
CCAGAGGGATTATAGTTTGTTCTTTGGTGGTCGAGCAATTCTTAATTAATTCAATATGAATCTTTCAATTATTAAATCATGAAATATATATTAATATCCATCCTATCATTGCTCCTATCAACCGTAGTAACAGAGCAAGTATCTGCTCAAAAAAATCGAGATAAGGTACATGTAGTTGTGGACGGCCTAGGCTGCCCATTCTGCGCCTATGGTCTAGAGAAAAAGTTCAAGGAGTTCAAAGGGATTAAACATGTCAAGATAGATGTGGAGACCGGAGACTTTACTTTTTCTTATCCTACCGACAAGGGTATCACATTAGCTGAGGTCGAAGGACAAGTAGATAAAGCTGGGTATACTCCGATCAGCGTAGAGATCACTCGTACAGATGGTAGAGTCGAACGCACCGAGCTAGAAGAGTTTGTTCCTGATGCCGATGCAGTCGTCGTCGAAGCCTCATTCTATGTCGCTGGCAAGTGCAGTATGTGTAAGTCACGCATCGAGCGAGGTGCTAAAAGAGTGAATGGTGTAGTCTCTGCAGAGTGGAATAAAAAACAACAGCAGCTTACTGTGAACTATGATCAAGCCCTTACTGATCAGAATGCCATCGCCGAGTCCATAGCTATCATCGGACATGATAACGAGATCTCAAAAGCAGATGATCAGACATACAAGGATCTACCTGCATGTTGTCGCTATAAAAGACCTAATAACTAGAGATGCGATTAGCTATATTGGGATTTATAGTATGCGCAACGATAGGCTGTAAATCAGTTCCGTCTTGGCATCATGTATCTAGCTTGAGTTTGGATGGTATCAATCCACTAGGCCTTGCTAGTATAGGTGACGAACTCTGGGTATCAGATAGTGATCACAATCAACTCGTACGCCTAGATGCCTCGGGTAAAATCTTGGGCTATGAAACTGACTTTGATCGACCGATGCACATAACAGGTTATGCAACTAGCTTGTATGTGCCAGAGTATGGTAAAGATCAGATCACTGTCGTAAATGCTTCAAGAGAAGCCCTCTCTCTTATAGATTCTTTAGATGCTCCAGCTGCAGTAGATGTATCGGATGGAGTATATGCTATTGCTGATTTTTATAATCATAGGATTATTTACGGAAGTGGTGAAGACTGGATCTCTATGGGGAAGGAAGGTCAGGCACGAGGAGAGTTGTATTATCCTACGGATGTCCAGATCTATGAGGATGAGATCTATGTAGCAGATGCATATAATAATAGAGTGCAAGTCTTTGGTACTGATGGAAGATATCGACGTTTATTTGGAGTAAATGAAGAGATCAATGCTGCCACTGGGTTATATGTGCATGATGGCGAAGTCTTTGTCACCGACTTTGAAAATGATCGTGTGATCATCTATAGTACGGATGGAAATTTAATTCAGATCCTTGAGGAAGGAATTAAGAAACCTTCGGATTTGGTTTGGTTTCAAGATCGGCTTTACCTTGCTAACTACAAGGGCAAAAACCTGATGATATACAAAAAGCGGTAAGAAGAAACAGGTGACCCAATTATACTTGGACTTACTATAAATCATAAACTTCAAAGGATGAAAGATGTATTTACCCTCACAAGTGAAAGTTTAGCAGGGCAAGCAACCGAAGTAGAGATTTTTGGCGATGCTGGTGGGCAGAATATTTCTCCACACCTTGCTTGGCGTCATGCACCCACTGGTACAAAGAGCTTTGCCATAACTATGCACGATCCTGATGCACCTACTGGTAGCGGCTGGTGGCATTGGTTAGTGACAGATATATCTGTAGATCAAAGTTTTTTAGTTGAAGGTGCTGGTGATCCAGCAGCCGACCTGGCACCACCCAAAGTAGTACAAAGCCTTAATGACTATGGCACTTATGGTTATGGTGGGCCATGTCCTCCTCCAGGCCACGGTATCCATGAGTATAAGATAACCGTATATGCACTGAACGTAGATTCTCTTGGATTGTCAAAAGACACTAACCCTGCCGTTGTAGGATTCAATATTTGGGCGAATACATTAGCAAAGGCCAGTATCGTCACCTACTACGAGAGATAACCTTATCTTGATATTGTACATCCATCCTTGCTTCTATAGATTCTCATGAAAAAGACATTCGTCATAGTTTTCGGTATACTGTTACTTGCTGTTTTTACTATACTCTGGTATTTAAAGCGGGATACTGCCGACCCATATCAAGAGTTGAATTGGGGACGATTTGGAGGATCTTGTTTGTCGAGTGATTTGCCAGCGGATGACTACGGTAAGGAGGTTCAAGGATGTGACTACTCTGTACCTAGTGAGGAGATTCCAACATTTACGAAAGTGGACTTCGACTTTAAGAATAACTTCGAAGAATCCTCATCCCTCCCTCTTATGGCATCGGCCCTCATAGATTTGGAAAATGATGGTGTGGATGAAGTTTTCGTCGGTGGTGGCCTCATGGATGCGGATGCCATCTATAGATATGATGGGGATGAATTTATCAATGTATCAAGCGAGATAAGTCTGCCTGAGAAATCCGATGGTGTTACCTATGGAGCAGTATCTTTTGACTTGGATGATAATGGCTACACAGATTTGATTCTTTCTGGTGATTACGGTGTGAGATGGTTGAGGCGGAGTGAAGATGGATTTGAGACGATAGATCTCAAGGTGCCACTTAATAGTAAGTCTTCGGCGGCCACAACAACGATAGGTGACATCGATAATGATGGTGATGCTGATATTTTCTTAAGTGCTTATATCCGTAAAGATCAGATGGAAGGGCAGACGATCTTCAAGGATCCAAACTATGGTGCATCCAGCATCTTACTTCAGAATAACGGGGATCAGTCATTTACAGATGTGACGAAGGCATATGGCTTGTCATATGTACATAATACCTTTCAAGGTGTATTAGTAGACGTAGATAAAGATGGATTTCTCGATCTCGTTGTGGCATACGATACAGGTGAGGCGAGAACATATAAGAATGAAGGAGGGAAGAAATTTGTGGAGATGTCTAATCCTCTAACAGGCAAGTATGCTTACCCAATGGGCATAGGAGTCGGAGATTTTAACAACGATGATCAGATAGACTTTTTCTTCTCTAATACAGGCAGCTCGGTTCCTTCTTTTTTAGCACGCGGAGATCTAGAAGAGGATGACGTATTTAATTCTAACTGGTTGCTGTATCGTAATGATGGAGGATTTTCATTTAGTGATGTGGCAAGCGAGGTCAAGTTGACCAACTTTGAGTTTTCTTGGGGTGCAGTCTTTGAAGATTTTAACCTTGACGGTAGGCAAGATCTAGCGGTAGCGGAAAACTATGTAGCGTTTCCGCCGCACAAGGTGTTTAAGTTGCCATGCAGATTTTTTATACAGCGACCTGATGGCACTTTTGCGGCCGTAGAAGATCAAGCAGGCGTGGTTAATAAAAACTATGCTATCACTCCACTTGTGTCCGACTTTAATCTGGATGGGTATCCAGATATGTTATATGCTAATCTCGATGGCAAAGTAAGGGCCTATCTCAATGAGGGAGGAGATAAGAGCTACATTGCCTTTCGCTTTGAAGAAAATGCGAAGCATGCAGGTTGTAAGGTCAAGATAACACTCGATGATGGATCTACACTATCAGATGTCTATGTGATAGGAGAGGGCCTCGCAAGTGATCAAACATCTACGCTAACTTTTGGACTCGGTGATCAAGGGAAGAAACCTGTGAGTGCAGAGATTAGCTACCCCGGTGGGGATAAAAAGCAAATCACCAACCCTAAAATCAACAAGGTCCACATGATAAGATAGTGCGATCGCAAAGACACCAACAAAGCAACTTGGACGATAGCAAGATTCTTTTTGTCACTGGTATGCATAGATCTCATACCAGTCTATTAGCTCATGCATTGATGCATGCTGGGCTCTACCTTGGTGATGACTTGATAGAAGCTGAAGTATCTAATCCATATGGACATTTTGAGTCCAAGTCCATTGTAGACTTTCATAGGGATATCATCCAAAAGCAGAGGCTAGCTTCGTGGTGGTCTAAAGTGGATCTAAAGAAAATCAAGACTATTTCTTCTGATGATACTTTTGACCCTTTATTCAAAGAAGCTTGGTCACCGAGTACGACACATGCGTATAGCGGATGGAAGGATCCTAGGGCTGCCTTATTCTTAGACATGTGGTCGCGGATTTATCCGACTGCAAAGTTTATCATCACGTTACGACATCCCATAGAGGTAGTTAGATCCCTAGATAAAAGGGTACTCCAATCTTCAAGAATAGGGTGGAAGCCATTACTAAGTAGCAGACATTTTAATCATTGGTTAGTGACTAATCAACTGATTTTAGATTGGGTAGAGCAACATCGGCAGAAGTCGCATGTACTTCATACACCACATAGCTTGCTAGGAGAAGAAAAAAATAATCTACTGAATCTTCAACTTAAGAAGTGGGGCATAGACCTGACAGTTAGATTTGAAGAGGTCATAGACCCAACTCTTATACGACTAGAAGACAAAGAAGATCGTATCTCAAGGCTATATGATAAAAGAAATGATGTACGTAAGGTGTATGAAAAACTTCTAGAGTTTGCGGACTCATCCTACACCCCAGAATAAGCACTAAACCCACCATCTACAGGCACTACAATGCCCGTAATAAAACTACTCGCATCACTGCATAACCAAAGGACCGTGCTGATAAGTTCTTTCGGGTTGCCAAATCTGCCCATGGGAGTCTTAGAGATGATTTGTTGGCCTCTTTCTGTTAGGCTGCCATCGGGATTCGTCAGCAGGCTGCGATTTTGGTCGGCTAGATAAAAACCAGGTGCTATGGAGTTGACCCGAAGATTAGGGCCGTGTTTTTGGTTGAGTTCTACAGCCAGCCATTTGGTAAAGTTATCTATGCCTGCTTTGGCAGCACTATATCCCATGACTCTTGTGATCGCACGATCAGCAGCCATCGAAGATATATTGATGATACAGCCCTTATTATGCTTTACCATCGGTTCTACAAAGACTTGTGTTGGGAGTACTGAGCCAAGCAAGTTAAGATCATTTACCTTCTTAAAATCATCTATGGATAGATCAGCAAATGTCTCAGCTGGCGATATGGTAGCTCCTTCTAGATTGCCGCCAGCACAGTTGATGAGGATATCTATTTTTTGATGTTCTGCTAGAATCGCTTCTCGTACTTTAACAAGACTTACCTTATCCAGTACATCAGCCTTATAGGCTAGACAAGTTCCTCCTTCGTAAGTGATCTCCTCTGCCTTTCTTTCTGCTTTTTCTAAGTTGCGCCCAAGGATACAAACTATAGCTCCCGCTCTACAAAGGCCTTCACTTATAGCACTGCCGAGGACACCTGCCCCTCCTGTGATAACGACTACTTTATCATCTGCTCTTCCTATCTCCATAAGCTTATCATCATACCGTTGGCTTCCAACCAGGCTCGTATTCTCGTGACCACATTTCCATGGCCGCCTTGTGGTACGGGCGACCGGTCTCAGTATCTATGTCAAGAGCACCGCCGTGCTCTTGTGCCATATTACCAAGGTGACAGAGTAGGGTGCTCTTATGAGCTTCCTCAGCGGTAGAATGTAGCTCACTTCCATGACTGATAGCGTCTAAAAAGTTCTTGAAATGATAAGCGTCTAATCCGCCAACACCTTTAGTATCGGTTGTGGCTGATTTCTCTTTCTCATCAGCCTTCTTAACCACATTATTATCATTGTCATAGATGACATATCCATTGCGATCTAGAAATACTGATCCTTCTGTACCATATATAATATTGCCGCGGCCTTGACCATGAAATTCTGGATACTTACTACAGCTTCTTCCTTCCCAGTTGATAGATTTGCCACCATCAAATTCATATGCAGCGACTTGAGTATCGTAAAACTCCCAGTCATCTTGATAATGATATCTTCCGCCTGCCGAGGTCACTCTATGAGGTAACTCTAGTTGTAGTGCCCATCGGGCGATATCTAGTTCGTGGAGACCGTTGTTATTAATTTCTCCTGTACCCCAGTGCCAGAACCAGTGCCAGTTATAGTGTACATAGTTGTCCATATATGGACGCCGTGGAGCGGGTCCTTGCCAGAGTTCCCAGTCTAACCATTCTGGCACCTCTACTTGCTTGCCATGGCCAATCGGGCCGCGATTATTACTATACCACGCTTTCGAGTAGTAAGCGTCACCTATGATCCCATCATGTATAAGGCCTATCACCTCACGACTGGTAGGAGCCGATCTTTGTTGGTTACCTATCTGAAGCACCTGACCAGTATTCTTTTCCGCTTGGATGACCCATTCCCCTTCTTTAGGATTATGGCTGAAGGGTTTTTCGAGATAGACGTTTTTACCGGCTTGCATCGCTAGTATAGCCATAGGAGCATGCCAGTGATCTGGTGTAGCTATTGTCACAATATCGATATCCGTATTCTCTAGCATTCGCCGGATGTCTTTGTACTTATTTGTTGAAGAATCGTCTAGACCTTGCTCACCCTGGATCTTAGCGAATAGTCTACTATCCACATCACAAAGTGCCATGATATTAGCATGGTCCGGAAACAGCTTAGCAGCGGCTATATGAGCCGCTCCGCGGCTCCTAATACCCGCGACACCGACATTCATTCTTTCATTCGATCCAACAATACGGCGATAGCTTTTCGCTGACCATGATGGTATGACTGCTGCACCGGATGCTAGGGTAGATGATTTGACGAAAGATCGTCTTGAAAGCTTTTTCATATCGCTAGAATTCTCTGATTTTTATATTGCGGAAACTTACTTCATCACCATGATCCTGTAGAAGGATATGCCCAGCAGGTGCCTGACCAAATCCTTCCCACTTTTCGTACTTAGACTTTTCGACAAGGGCTTTGAAGGTCTGACTCCATCGATCGAAGCTGACGACCTTTACATGATTGAGCCAGTGTTCTACTTGTCCGTCTCTTACGACGATACGTGCATTATTCCATTGACCGACGCCCTTGAAGTTTTTTCCTCTAGAACTTTCAAAGTTCTCAGCTCTGATAAGATCATATAAGCTTCCGACAGTTCGGTTTCCATTTTTACCTTGGCTTGCATCTGGGTGATTCTGATCGTCGAGGATCTGAAACTCAAGCCCTATAGAAGAGCCTGCTCCTTTATTAGTCTCTGTATTCACAAAGTACTTGATACCACTGTTAGCACCTTCGGTCATTTTGAAATCTAAGCTAAGCTCAAAGTTGCTGAACTGTTCTCTAGTTACGATATCTCCTCCCGCAGCGGACTCGAGGCCTCCCGTTGATAGGACGGTGATAGATCCTTCTTGAGAAACCCATCCCTTCGACGGAAACTCATCGCTCTTAGCCCCTCTCCAGGCACTGGTGCTGACACCATCCCAAAGGAGCCTCCATCCTTTTCTTTGCTCTGCTGATGTAAGTTGGTTTGTGAGATAACTGATTTCTGGAGCCGAATTTTGAACAGGCATGCGTTCTTCTTGCAGCCCTGAAGTCTTGATCTTAATATTTCTCCACCGCACCTTCTTGCCAACAAGAGCTTCATCATGGATACTGTGTACCTGAAAGGCAATCAGGCCTTTAGGAGTAAGGTCATCTACAAGATTAGCACATTGGATACCATTTACGAAAGTGCGGATATAAGGTCCTATGGCTTCTATGCGATAGTGATTCCACTCTCCTGGAACAAAAGCATGTTTACCTCTAGGGTTTCGGGTAAGAGGGTATAGCCATCCACGGCGTGCTTCGTCATATATGCCTCCGGCCCACTTCCTGCTACTTGTTTCGATCTCACACTGATAGCCATGCACTCGACCATCACGATAAGAGGGGAGGCTTAAACTTCTAAACTGAACTCCAGAGTTCAAACCATTGTCTACATGAACTTCAAACTCTAGGATGAAATCACTGTAGAGCTCCTTAGTAGCTAGAAAACTGTTAGGTGTGTTAAGCTTGGAAGTACCGATCATGACACCGTCATCTAGAACAAAAGAGGCATCACCATTGAGTTGTAAAAACCTGCTAGGGACATCTCCTTCTAAGAGATGAACCCACCCATCTTGACTAGATAGAAATGAACTAGCCAAACAAATGATTAGGACTACTGATATCTTAAGACGCATATGAGTTGGTTTAACTACTGCATCAAGATAACAAATACTCGGTTTTATCCTTCTATCGCGGCTATACCAGGAAGAACCTTTCCTTCGAGAAACTCGAGCATCGCTCCACCGCCAGTAGATACAAAGCTCACCTCATCATCAAGGCCGTTTTTCTTTATAGCTGAGACCGAGTCTCCGCCTCCTATGAGAGAATAGGCGCCTTCTTTTGTTGCTTTAGCTACTGCTCTGGCTATGTCGTTAGTACCGTGAGCAAAGTTTTCAAATTCAAAGACACCCATTGGGCCATTCCAGATGATGGTATGGGCTCCTTCTATCGCTTTCGCAAATAATGCCCTAGACTCAGGTCCTATATCTAGTCCCTCCCAGCCATCAGGGATGTCGTGGGTTGGGACGACCTGCCGACTCGCTTCATTAGAAAAATCATCAGCTATCACATTATCTACAGGCAGTAAGATCTCTGTATTATTTTTCTTAGCCTTCTCTATTATCTCTAAAGCCAGATCCATCTTATCTGGTTCGCAGATGCTGTTGCCGATAGATCCTCCTTGCGCTTTCGCAAATGTATATGCCATGCCACCTCCGATAATTACTTTGTCAGCGAAGTCTATAAGTTTTTCTAGTAGGAGCAACTTATCACTCACCTTGGCACCACCAGTGATGGCAACAAGCGGTCTGGCTGGATCGTGTAAAGCCTTATTAGCATGTTTAATCTCTGACTCCATCAGAAGACCAAAAGACTTGCTGGCCTTGTCGAAGTACTTTGCTACGATGGTGGTAGAAGCATGTGCACGATGTGCAGTGCCAAAAGCATCATTCACATAGATGTCTGCAAGTGAGGCTAACTCTTTGGCAAAGTCTTCATCACCTTTTGATTCTCCTTTGTGAAATCTCGTATTCTCAAGCAGAAGTACCTCTCCCGGTTGAAGAGTACTGCTCATAGAAGCGGCTTCCTGACCTACACACGAAGAAGCAAACTTAACAGGACGTCCAAGTAGATTAGCCAGATGCTTGACGATCAGTCTTAGCGAGAACTTTTCCACATTGATAGAGCCATCCTCTTTCAGTTTTTTCTGTGGCCTGCCGAGATGAGACATGAGTATAAGAGAGGCACCACCTTCAACTAGATAGTTGAGTGTAGGCAAAGCCCGCTGCATCCTTGTATCATCGGTGATATTACCATCACCATCTAAAGGCACATTAAAGTCCACTCTTACGAGTACTTTTTTGCCTTGGACATTGATATCCATGATATGTGTTTAGTAGTAAGCTATTATCCTAGTGCGATCTTCGTCGCTAGATCTGACAGACGTGCACTATATCCTGCTTCGTTGTCATACCAACTCACCACTTTGATCATGTTAGAGTTGACTTGTGTCATCAGAGAATCAAATATAGAGCTGTGCTTATTGCGTACGATATCTGAAGAAACCAGCGGGTCTGTAGAATACTCTAGTATACCTTTCATGGATCCCTCTGAGTATTGCTTGAACAAAGCATTTACACCAGCTACATCAGGAGTCTTCTCTAGGTTTACATTGAGCTCTACCATCGAGCCGGTAATCACAGGTACTCTGACAGCGATAGCAAATATCCTATCTCCAAAATTAGGGATTACTGCCTTGATTGCCTTAGCCGCACCGGTACTAGTTGGTACTATGTTATAAGCTGCGGCTCTTGCCCTTCTCATATCTTTGTGAGGAGCATCTTGGATTTTTTGATCTGCCGTATAAGCATGAGTCGTAGTCATCGCACCATTGATGATACCATAGTTATCGTGAAGTACTTTTACTAATGGAGCTAGGCAGTTAGTCGTACAAGAAGCATTAGAAAATACATTGTTGCTTCTGTCTAGTTGATCGTCATTGACACCTAAGACGATGGTCTGTACATCGCCACCTTGCGCTGGCGCTGATATGAGTACATCCTTAGCTCCCGCTTGGAGGTGCAATGAAGCTTTTTCTTTTGTTCTGAAAAATCCAGTACACTCTAAGACCATATCTATACCCAGCTCTGACCAGTTGAGTTTTGAAGGATCTCTTTCTGCGGTAGCTTGGATTTTTGTCCCATTGACTATGAGTGCATCATCAGTATGCTCCACTGTACCATCAAATCTCCCATGAGCACTATCAAATCTTAAAAGGTGAGCTAAGGTGGCGTTATCTGTTAGGTCGTTGATAGCGACTACTTCTACACCTTCAGTTTGCAATAGATTTCTAAAGGTCAGTCGACCAATGCGGCCAAAACCATTGATAGCGATTTTCTTTCCCATGATTTTCTTTTTCTTGATTTGAAGTAAAAGTACCAAAATTTAACTTATCCAATAAAGAATAAATAATGGTGATTTCAACATACTGCCATTTTATATCCTTCAGAAAGAACAACAGTCGATGTTTTGCAAAATTTAATTCTTGTGTTTTCGCTAAAAGACCAAATGCAGATTTTAATCTGTAGTACAGCCGACAGAAAAATTCGAGGATAAACTAGGGTATTCAGTTAAAGGTTTGTCTTAGGTATAGACGAAATACCCGGATCCCAATTCCCCTCTTTGATTCGGAAAACCAATGAACCCTAAAAACCAGATTAACAGTGAAGAGATTATACTCTATGATAGACTCTAATGCCATATCTCAAGATAAAATAGAGAAGCTATTATTCTTTGCAGCGATATATACGCTAGCGTTTTATGCTGCCTTTCAGTTTAGAAGTCTTTAGTAAAGACTACTTTAAGCCTAAGCAAAATTTACATTTAGGATGAGGTCTCAACTACCCTATGACGATTGACTAGTGTGGTGGAAAAAAAAGATCGAAAGGATTTAACCTTTCGATCTTTTTAAATTTTGATTCTGTCCTTGAATCTATTCTGACGACCTCTTCAATTAGAACTTGTCGAAAAACTTCTCCATTTGTTTTCCAGCAGCCTCTCTGCCACCAAGACCAAACGATAGGGCAAACGCTACAGCCACTGCTCCTAGAGTTAACCCAAATGCAAGATTGACGATGTCATCAGCTAAGCCCATGTATCTAAGTGCAATAGCCAAGAACAAGCCAAGCGTAGCAAATCGTGCTAGTGAGCTCAGTCCAGGTGAATCTGACTTGGCGAAGTAGTCACTAACGAAGGCAGATACTTTATTTCCTATCATAAGTATGATCATGCCAAAAAGGATATTGCCTGTAAGGTCAAGCATCGTGTGGAGTACATCACTGAGAGCTACAAAGTTTAATTTTTCTACCGCCGTCGTTATGCCGAAGAAACAGATAAAGAAGTAGAGTATTTTGCTAGCCAAATCACTGATAGTATATCTTTCTCCTATCATAGAAGAGATACCTAGTTGTTGTGCAGAGCTATCGACATTCAAGTTCACTAGTAGTTCTTTCACTGTAGCAGATATGAACTTTCCACCTATGACAAATACAGCAAGGATGATGGCCGCAGCTATGATATTTGGAATAGCATCGAACATGCTCTGTAGCATATTCTTAGCAGGGTCAGATATCATACTGATATCTAGTGCGTCTAATGCTACAAGAAGGATCGGTACGAATATGAAGATGAATACTAGTTGCTTAAGGATACCTCCGACATTGAACTGGGTTAGCCCATACTTGTCAGTAAATGAACTTAGTGTTCCCGATATCATGCCTACAGCTTCTTTTCCGATATTAGCTACTATATAACCTACGTATGCTATGATACCAGCTGCTACAACATTAGGTATATATCCTAAAAATTTGCGGAGCATATCTTTCACAGGGTCTAAAGCCGAAGTAAGTCCCATCATTTCTAAGACAAGAGTTAATACAACTAGAACAAGTATGAAGTAAAGCAATTTTGCAAGTACGCTAGACAGCATGATGTTGCCACCTTTGAGCATTTTGTCGACACCCATGTTCGCAAATGCCTTTCTTGCTCCTCCTCTTATTATTCGAGCTACAAAGAGACCTACTAGTAATAGTACAAGGGCTCCTATAAGTCTAGGTAAGGTGGATCCGAACTGAGAACTCAGATCTGTGAAAATGTTTTGTAGATAATCCATCAGGTTGTTTTGTTATTAGAAATAAGTATCGCGCCTTAAAAGCAACTTTTCGATACTATGCCAATTAAGACTGTAACCTTACCCTCAAGTCACTGAAAATGTTAAATATTTATTATTATACTTTGACTTTAACTCTTAATAGAGTAAAACTGCCTGGTTAAAACGACCCATAGTATATTCGATCTCTATGATCTGGTCATACTGGCTTTCCTCAAATTGTTCGAAAATATCTTGTCCTAAGATGAGGTTAGCAAGAGAGGGAGTCGAGTTAGAATGTCCGACTATGAGTGCAGTCTCTTTACGGGATACTAATAAATTAACGAGGGCTTCGAGGTCCCTTGGATTATATAACGAAATATCTTTGTTAAGCTCTTTTGCTAATGGTTGTGCGGTTGATCTCGTCCGCTGGTAGTCTGACGAATAAATAGTAGCGATGTCTCTATCAAGCAATAAATCCTTGAGCTGATCAGCACGTTGGATGCCTTCTTTTTTCAAAACGGGGTCTCTCGATCCATCTTCCACTTTCTCAGCATGGCGTACAAGATATAGTGTATATCCATCGGCTAATGGAAGGTTACTCTTGCAAGAAGATATAAGTAGAACTAGAAAAACTAGGCGAATAATCATTATCTGTCGAATAGTCCAGAGCTAAGATACCGATCTCCTCGATCACACACGATAAATACGATCAAGCCTTCTTCTAACTCTTCTGATAACTTTAAAGCAGCCGTCAGAGCACCTCCCGAACTCATGCCAGATAAAATCCCTTCTTCTTGCGCTAGTCTGTTAGCCATAACTTTTGCCTCGTCTTGACTTACATCGATTATCCGATCCACTCTTTCTGGCTCATAGATCTTTGGCAAAAACTCGGGTGACCATCTTCTGATACCTGGTATCCTAGATCCTTCTTTCGGTTGCGTCCCTATGATTTGCACATCTGGGTTTTGTTCTTTGAGATATCGAGAAGTGCCCATGATAGTCCCTGTTGTTCCCATAGCAGAGACAAAGTGTGTGACCTGACCTTCGGTATCATTCCATATCTCTGGACCTGTTGTCTTGTAGTGCATGCCATAGTTATCTGGATTGCCAAATTGATTAAGCATCACATAACCCTCTTCTTGGGCCATTCTTTCTGCCTCTTGTCTAGAAAACTCGATCGTTTTCTCAGCTGGAGTAAGGATGACAGTTGCTCCATAGGCTTCCATAGCCTGTATCCTTTCTTTTGTACTGTTCGAAGGCATCAGGAGGGTCATGTTGAGACCTTTAAGTTGAGCTATCATAGCTAAAGCGATGCCTGTATTGCCTGAGGTTGCCTCTACCAACTTATCGCCAGGTTGTATATCACCTCTGTTAAGGGCGCCAGAGATCATACCATAGGCCGCCCTATCCTTTACACTACCGCCGGGGTTATCTCCTTCTAACTTCCCGCATATGGTTACCTTATCATTGAAGGGTATATGCTTGAGCCTTACAAGAGGCGTGTTTCCTATAAGACTTTCTATATCGTATATCATTGGATAGGGGATTAATCAGTATTAAAGGACTTCAAGCATCTGTAACTTGTCCCTTAGTAGAATCGGGTTGACATAATGTATGGCATGCATCCCAAGATTGTCTGCAGCTTTTACATTTCTTTCATTGTCATCGATAAAGACACACTCATTAGCGCGAAGACTATATCTATCAAAAAGTACCTGATAGAAACTATGATATGGTTTGCGATCTTTTTCTATTCCTGACACTACGATGCCGTCAAATTCTTTTAAGAATGCATATCGCTTTTCGGCTATAGGAAAAGTTTCAGCTGACCAGTTAGTGAGAGCATAGAGTTGGTGTCGCCCGGCTGATTTTATTTCACCCATTATGTCTACTGATTCTGGTATTGTACCACCGAGCATTTCTTCCCATCGTTCATAGTAAGCCTTGATGTGCTCGGCGTGCTCCGGATATTCTTTGATTTTCTCAACGGTTCCTTCCAATAAAGATCTGCCAGCATCTTGTTGTTCATTCCAGTTCATGTCACAGATGTCGGATAGGAACCAGTCGATCTTTTCTTCATCTTCCCAGATTTTACGATATAGATAACGGGGGTTCCAATCTATGAGGACACCTCCTAGATCAAAAATTACATGCTTGATTTTCGACATTTATTTTGCGTATTCTTTAAAGACTAGAGTGTCAAGACCACCTTCTTCATTATTCATAGTGGCTTGATAGTATATCTTACTTCCAGGAGGAACGGATCTGGTGATCCAAGTATTTCCTCCTATTATACTATTTGCTCCGATAATAGTATCACCTCCTAGTATCGTAGCATTAGCATAGAGTACACAACCTTCCTTGATAGTCGGATGTCTTTTGGTGTTAGCATCCGCTTTGTTCACACTTAGCGCGCCAAGAGTCACTCCCTGATAGATTTTGACATTTTTCTCGATGATCGCTGTCTCTCCGATAACGATGCCTGTACCGTGATCTATACAAAATGATTTACCGATATCAGCACCAGGATGTATGTCGATACCTGTCTGACTATGGGCATGTTCAGTGATGACCCGAGGGAGATCTTCTATACCTAGACTATGCATTATATGCGCTACGCGATAGGCTGCGATGGCGTAAAATCCTGGATAACTTCTGATAACCTCTCTTCTACTCTTGCATGCTGGATCACCTTCATAGATGGCCATGATGTCGTGATTGAGCGCATCATAGATGTGAGGAAGTGAATTGAAAAACGAGCTGGTAATCTTGCTAACTCCTAAGACTGCATTCATTGGATTACTCGATAGCAAGTCTTGAAAGACATCCTGCAGTCTCTCTTCTTCAGCCAAGAGGAGCTCTTCTGTAACTAGTGGGACCTCGGCAAAATCAAGATAGAAGAGTCCTAAGAGATCTGAAAAGAACTTGTCCACTTCATCGGGAGAAGGACAATCTCTACAGATCTGATGTTCTTTGATTAGACGCTCTCGTAGTTCTTTCTTCACTTTTGTAAATACTGTATATGATTAACATAACGCTAGAACTTAGATTTTGATCTACAAGAGATCAAAGAAGTGTACTTCGAAAAAACACTAGGTGTTATGACATTTCATGATTGATCTTATGAGCGAGCTCAATGACCGTCAATATAAAAACACTAGGTGTTATGACATTTCATGATTGATCTTATGAGCGAGCTCAATGA
>CAYYBR010000088.1:1867-15550 GCA_964470035.1 uncultured Saprospiraceae bacterium | reverse complement strand
GATTGACGATCATCCAGCCACCTTCACTTTCTAAGAAAGCATTAATCTCCTTATCGATATGAGCATCGCCGATGTCAGGGCCATAGAACCAACAGGCCAAGCGCGTAGGACTTTTGTCTGATACTGTAGGGATGGTATTAACATGATCTCGATCTAACACCCAGAATCCCGTACGAACCGCTCTTACTTTCTCTAAGCAGTATAGGTCTAATTCTTTGGTGGAGGCATTAAAAGCATAATTATAAACAGCCTTTTTGGGATCATAGCCATCAAGGTTTGCTGAGAAGTACTCCAAGCACTTGTCTATTCTTTCTTTTGCTTCATTCACTGACACCTTAGTCAGGTTCTTATGCTCCCAAGTATGTGGCATGATTTCGTGACCTCGCGAGACCAGATCATTCCAAAGGTTAAAGTCTCCCATTAACTCAGGAAGTATCCATTCATCGATGGCTTTAAATGTGGGAAGATGTCCTGTCGCTATTACATTCAGACAAGCTTTAGAACCATAATTCTCATGAATTTCAGCAACTCGCTCAAATGACTTCTTAAATCCATCATCCCAGCTCAGAGATATAACATGCGTCTTACCTTCTGGTGTAGCTCGTATCCCACAACTACTCAAGGCATATGTGACACCTGACAAGGCAGTTCGCTGAAGGAAGGATCTTCTTTTCATTGTTTATTAATTACTCCCTTTTTCTACTTCTTTAATTACCTCGTCCAACATCTCAACTAATTGTTCTCGGTTATAAGAAAACGGCTGTCCATGATTAAGCTGCACCATTTCTCGGAGTATTTGTCTGATGGTGATCTGTGCTTCTCGTTGATTAGGCACAACCATATATCGTTTTTTAGGAGTGTCACTTGTTAAGAAGTGGAGAGCTGCCTCCGCCACATCATCGGGTTCTTTGTATTGAGATCTATCAAGTGGTCGAGGTAATGCATCAACTGAAAATGAAAATCTTGAACTTTCATTTTCGGATGCTTTGGCATTCGCTCTTTTCACCATAGAAGCAAAGATCTGTGACTTATAGTTACCAGGCTCTACTGCCGCCACTTTTACATTAAAACCCTCCATCTCAGAAGATAAAGCATCAGTGTAAGCTTCTACACCATGCTTGCTCATCGCATATGCTCCAAGGTAACGTCCGGCCAGTATCCCCGATATGGAGCTCACTGTCATGATCCTCCCTTCGCTTTCTATGATCAGATCAGCAAAAGCCTTAGTCACTCTATACGGACCTAGAAGGTTAACGTCAAACTGAAACTGCATATCTTCTTCAGACATCTCGATCAATGGCCCCATCACTGCAACACCTGCATTGTTGATCAGCCCATCTAGTCCTCTTCCTTCGGACTTGATAAAAGCCACCGCTGCATCTATCTCACTTTGGATAGTCACATCTAACTGTACTGTACGGCTTGGACATTGTCCATGGCATTGAGTCTGGTATAATCTTCTTCCTTACGCACTCCAGCATAGACGAAAAAGCCATTCGCCGATAGCAGTTCAGTCATACGCAGTCCTATGCCAGTGCTAGTTCCTGTTATCAATACAGCCTTCGTATTTTCTTGGGATTGAGCAGTACTCCCAAGAGGCATAATAAGTTGTAGAGATATGACCAATAAGGAAAGAGCACCGAACTTCACTATTCTGGATATTGCTTGAGAGAAAGGTTGATTCATCAGTTGTATTTTTTATGTGTTGTGACTAGGTTGTAATTCATCCATTCAGTTGTGACCCCAGCAAGAATTACTTCGCTACACTCAGCATAAACTTCTCTTCTAGCTGTGTGACCCCAGCAAGAATTACTTCGCTACACTCAGCATAAACTTCTTACTTCGGCTACGCTCAGCATGAACTTCTAGCTGTGTGACCCCAGCAAGAATCGAACTTGCATCTAGAGTTTAGGAAACTCCTATTCTATCCATTGAACTATGGGGCCGTAATACTCTGTAAGTTATTCAAGACTAAGAAATATCTATCTTTCACACGATGAAAAAGAGTTTATTGTTACTCCTGGGATTAATCATCCTATTCGTATGCTTTTTGTTCTTCAGAGCATGCACCTTTAGTTCTAGTCAGCTTGATGTCGAAGCCATAGCACCAAGTCCCATACCTGAGGGCGCAATCGATAGAATGGTAGAAGCCATAAGTATAAGGACAGTATCCTTTGAAAATCCGAGTGATTTTGACTCTACACAGTTTCGATTGTTCAATAACTTCTTGTATGATAATTTCCCATTGGCTTTTGGTCAATTGGAACATAAGGTCTTCAATGAATTCAGCCATCTCCTCATGTGGGAAGGCCAAGATCCTAATCTAGCGCCGGTAGTGATGATGGCGCATTTAGATGTAGTACCTATAGCATCCCCCAGGAAGTGGACGGTCCATCCATTTACAGAAGGAGTGAAAGACGGTATTATCTACGGTAGAGGCACCATAGATGATAAAACTTCAGTCATGACGATCCTAGAGGCGACAGAGCAACTTCTACAAGAAGGTCATCGTCCTCATCGGACGATCTACTTTTCACTAGGTCATGATGAAGAGATAGGAGGTAGACAAGGCGCCATACCTATAGCCGCACATCTGGAAGAGGCTGGCGTAAAGGCGGCTTTCGTTATAGATGAAGGCATGGCCATCACTGATGGTTTAATACCAGGTTTTGAAGGATCTCTTGCATTCATAGGTATCGCTGAGAAGGGCTACACCTCAGTGAAGCTGCAGATCGATATGGCTGGAGGTCACTCATCACAACCTGAAAAGGAATCGGCTATCGATGTCCTTGCTACTGCGATCTCTAAAGTGAAGCAAAATCCTATGCCCTTGCACTTAACAGAAGCGATGCGAGGATTTATGAGTGAGGTAGGTCCGTTGATGGATTTCAAGACTAAGTTCTTCTTTGCCAATGCTGATATCTTCAAACCACTACTACTCGACCAATATCAAAAAGCCAGCAGTGCAGGTAATGCAACTGTCAGGACTACCACATCTCCTACTATCTTTGAAGCCGGCATCAAAGACAATGTGATACCAACCCATGCTGAAGCTGTCATCAACTTCAGGATTATACCTGGTGAGACCAGCTATGATGTCATGGACCATCTCACAGAAGTCATCGATGACGACCGGGTAAGATTAGAGATCCATGGAGTACGGGGTGAGCCCTCTCCTATTTCTCCTATCGACAATACCGCCTATACGCTGATCAACAGATCTATAAAAGAGATATTTCCTGATATGGTCACCTCATCTAATCTAGTACTCGCAGGTACAGATAGTCGTCACTTTACTGCGATCAGTCCTAACATCTATCGATTTGCACCATATCGCATTACACCTGAAAACCTTTCATGCTTCCACGGCATCGACGAAAGAATACCAGTTAGCGAATTTGAAGATGCCATAAGATTCTATCGAAGACTGATCATAAATAGTAGTGATCTTGATGCGTCGTGATGAGATGATCTACAACCAACGGGCGCACCAAACAACCAACACAACCACTATCCAAAAGGCATCCTAGTCGTTGGTGTCGAAACTAAAGGGTCGACAATAAACATCAAAGAATAAATGAATTTATGGCTCAGGTATCCTCCTATCTTACGCAGTAACATTGTACTGAATTCGATATTGGATTAAGTATTCGGATTCTTCCCGATGCAAAGTTGATAGCTCTATACGAAGTTATGTCCACGTTATTGAGATCAATCGTCTCAGGTTCAACGGTTGAAGTCCACGCACTCGCAGATGAAGAAGTGAATCCTAAGAATTGCACCGCTTCTGACATCTCAGGTAATCTCCAATCAGTATGTCCGCCAGTAGAAAGCGTACGGCACGTAGTGGCACATGCAGGTAGTGTCTGACTCTGAGTAGATCCCAACACGATCTCCATCGGATTCCCGGCGCTCTTGAGCGTCCTAAGGTTAACGGCATCTCGCTCATTGATCGGATCTGCTACCATAGTAACTCGATTGTCTCTCATCTGTATGATATCATCTTCTTTATCCATGATCATCATGGCATCTGAAGAATTAGTTGTTGGACTAAACACAAGCCTATCAGCTCCTACTTGCCAACCTGGCCTACTAGCTCCAATAAACCAATCTGACGTTACGTCATCACTATTACCAAGATGTAACTGAAAGCCATTATCCTCTATAGACAATCTCGCTAATCGAGTATCCGTACCAACTGCCACGCCCCCTTCAAAAAATGCATTGCCAGACTGATTTATCTCTAACCACTGGTTGGCATCTTGCTCAAAGTTATCCGTGGTGTTTTCAAATAGCAGAAGCCCCCCTTGATTGACCATCCGCCAGTCCGTACCGCCAAATGCGCCTGATCTCAGCAACTCTATACCAGCGCTACTATTTCCGACATCTGTAGTTTGAATAATCGCGTATTGGTCGCCAGTGCCTTCGATTTGCAATTGTCTAAATTGACCGTTAAGACTAATCAGGCTGGAAACACTGAAGAATAAAAAACTAAAAAATCTAAGAACCTTAAATGATTGATACATGATAATGTGTTCTACAAGTGAGCTACAAAAGTATGCCCGTCTCTTGGGTAATTACAAGTATCAAATCAAAAATCACTATTTTCGGGTAGATCAAATAAAATGCTAAGAAGGGGAAAACGCGTGCACATCAGTTGATACTTTTATTGAGCTCCCAATATCTTATAGTTCCCTTTTCTGTCGGCTACACCTAGTGTAGTTTTTAGGCTATTCCTAAGCTAAACAATATCGTTATCTAAACCTTCTTATACTTCGAAATTGAAATATTTACGGAAGTACCTGCATCACCCTCGATCGAATACTCACCTTCTAATTGTCCGACCAATGCAGTAATAAGTTTATACCCAAAAGAAGAACCAAGTCCCACCTGCTGATCAGATCTCATGCCTACACCATTATCAGATACTCTCAAGTGCAAGGTGTCATCATGTTCTTTCAAATCTACATGTACATCACCTTCTCGATCATATGGAAAACCATACTTCAGCGAATTAGTAATTAACTCATTAGTAATAAGACCGATCGGTATGATAGTATCAACATCAAGATTGAGGTCCTCTATAGACAAATCAAACTTTATCCGCTCATCATGGATGTTATTACTCTTAAATAAACCTGTGATAAGTTTTGTAAAATACAACTTAGTATCCACGCCCGTTAGATTATCCTCTTTGTATAAGTCTTGGTGTATTAAAGCCATAGATCTCACTCTATCACGACCTTGCTGCAACGCCCCTAACGCAGTAGGGTCTGTGACATGATCTGACTGAAGACGTAGCAAGGACGATATAAACTGAAGGTTATTTTTCACGCGATGATGGATCTCCCTGAGCAAGAGCTCTTTTTCTGATAACGCTTGTGAGATCTTTACATTTTGCTCTCGGACTAGCACCTCAGACTTCTTTTTGTCTCTATAGTTTTTATATATGAGCCCTGTGATCATAGTCAGCCCTATTAGCAAAATAGAAAAAGCCCATTTGTTTCTTTTATTATTCTTTTGCTCATTAGCCAATCGAAGAGCAGCTAATTCTTGCTCTTTCTCATATATCATTTTCGACTCTATCTGCCCTATCCTTCTATAGTTTTTCGCATTGAGAGCAGAGTCCTGTATGGCTGTCAACTCTTCGTACGCCGAGAGTGCGACATTATAATTTTTACTCGCCTTGTGTGCTTTGTATAGACAGTCATAGACCTTATTGCCATAGTCTACTAAAGTTTCTTTGTCGAGTATATTTTTGCTTTTATTACAATACTCTATCGCTCTTTCATTGTCACCCGAACGAGCATATATGATACCTTTTTCTGCATAGTCGTAAGATAACCCTTTGATATTATTGACTTCTAGAAAAGTCGCGAGTGCAGTATCTATCAAGGCAAGCGCTTCCTCATATCGCTCAAGCCGCCCAAGACATATACCTATATTCAAATTAGAAAAAGCAACTGTCCGAGGTGATGCATCATGTGCGATTTTCAGTTGTTTTGCTCTTTCATGTTCTGAGAGGGCTTTTTCATACTCCTCGAGATCGACATAGGCATTCGCCATATTCATAATGACGGTAGCTGCATACCTTTCTGCATCTAGTGCATACATCAACTCTATCGCCTTATCATAGTGTGATATCGCTTCGTCATACTCTTCGACTCTCTTATATAAGTTACCTACATTATTATGTATGATGCTAGACATCTTCTGGAGGTCCTCTAGTCCTTCTTGAGCGATATAAGCTTTTCTTGAATTTGGACTTTCTAATATCTCCAGAGAGGCGCTGAAGTAGTTGATCGCACCTTGTATATCATCTGATCTCGATCTTGAGACTGCCTTAGCTTCTAACAACTCAGCTTTGAAAGCCATGTGATTATCGATATACGGTAGTGCAAGTGCTTGATCAAAGTATACTTGAGCACTATCATAATGAGAAGAAAAATTATAATACTGCCCTAGACTCAAGTAACTTTCTAATATATATCCGTCCTTACCAAGACGTTCACTGATACCCTTGGCTTGATCTAAATAAGGTCGAATAAATGGGGCAAAATCATAATAAAATGCCGACCTAAATATAAGCTCTAATTTTGCCTCTTCGTCTTCTTGACTATCGATCAATGTTATAATCGAATCGGCGATAGTTTCATACTGCTGAGCTACTAAGTCCAAGTCAGACATCGGACTTACTAAAATTACAATAATCAAATACAACCTAGCGGTTACTTTTGAAACCATACACTGAATACCCGCTTGAAGCCTCCTCATGTTACTCTTCAGATATCTGCTCACGTAAAAAGCGTTAATATCTTATGCAACAACGCAGCCCTATTACTCACATTCATTTTTCTAAATACATTAGAAACATGGAATTTAGTCGTATTGATTGAGATGTAACGGGTCTCCGATATTTGATCATTGTCCAGTCCTTTTATGATGTCCTGAAGTATCTCAAACTCTCGATTAGAAAGTGGGTCTGATAGGAGCGGCTCTAGCTTTTCGGTAGTGATAGATAGTTGATCTAACTCCATTTGATATTTGTACATAGCCATCTCTATAGCAGAGATGAGATCGACATCTTCATATGGCTTTACTATATAACCATATGGCAGCGCTTTCTTGGCTCTCTCCAATGTAGGTCTATCAGAAAGGGCAGTTACAAATATTATTGGGATGGCCTTTTTACTTCTTATGTAATTAGCTACATCGATGCCATCATGTGCACCATCGATATTGATATCACAAAGCACCAGATCCGGCGTATGAACTTTGAGGTAATTGATGGCTTTATCAGAATTGCCATAGATGCCGGCTACCTGATAGCCCATTTTTTTTAATCGACTCTCGAGATCCATCGCTACAATGGCCTCATCCTCGATGATCATAATGTTGATGTCAGCATATTCCAAGGTTAATCTACTTCTGTAAATGAAACAAGATTATCTCATTCTATCAGCATATTAAGACTCTTTTCTTATGTCAGGACAATTACTTTCTATTTGGTCTTGTATCCCTTCGAGTGCACCAAGTAACCATGCCGAACTAACTATATACAATTCTGTCCTATCCTCTGCTTCCATATTTCAATTTATTATAAAGATTCCTTTGTTTATTATTAATTCAACAACTATCCGTCATCGGATGATAGCAGATGCAGCAGCTTCGGACCGAATTATGACACGATCATTCAAAAGTTTGTTCGTACTAAATTCGTCATATACTCCACCTTCTAAAAATATAACAGGTGTACCCGCATTCTCCCCTACGCCTAACGCTGGCAAAAAGGTCGAAAAAGGTCTTGCCTCAGTGCCTACTTGAGTGCCCCCGTAAGATTGATCTACATAGGCCCCTCTAACAAGAGCGTAATCCGATCTGATGATCCCTCTACCAAATGTAGCTGCACACAAATGATATACAGCGTTAGTATTTTCAAAATCCCAAAACAACTCTTGGACTTCTACATAAAAAGGCCCTTCATTATTATAAACCTCATTACTCGAAGACAAGAGAGGTGTGACAGACCAATTTTCTCCTCCATCCTCAGAAGCAAAAACCCCTACATCAGTACCCACATATATCCACGTCGGATCAAAAGGATGGGTGGTCACAGTATTTACATGCATATCAAAATCCAATGACAAATCCCTCCATGTGAAGACACCATTACCTAGATTAACTTTAAATTCAAATATTTGATCTGATCGGTATCCTCCAAAAGTTACTAGCGCTGTTACCGACGAACTAGATGCGCTGACTATATGGATATCGGTGATAAAAGAATTAGGAGGACTACCCGGGCCCGAAAAGTTTACATTTCCCGACCATAGCGCTCCGCCATTGAAACTATATTCCATCACTCCATTCTCATAACCCACTAGAAAAAAATTATCTCTCACATCTATAGCAGATATAAGTTTTGGCGTCTGTAGTGGATTTTTCAAATTTTGTAATATAAGATCATCGGTGTCATAATACCATAGACGCTCCCCACCAAGATAGACTCTTTCTGGAAAGTTACTTCGATCATATGCACTCGGACCAACTAGAAAAGAAGTATCAACAACCGAAAAATCCAACAAGGTAGAGAACGTCTCACCCCCATCTGTACTTCCAACTAAGTGGTTAAAATTAGCCGTTGCGTACATAGTACTCTCAGTGCGAAAATAGACATCTGCACCATCGCCTGTCTGAGGATGAGTCCAATCATCATCGACGCTATAGTTATTATTGTCCTTTAACAAGATGCCATTGTCTTGCGCGCCTCCAGCAAACTGTCCAGCGCTGGATACAGCGCCACCATAGAACTGCACTGTACACATGTTTCCTGTAAGATTATCCCAGCCTGATGAGGCTACTAAGTCATTTACTACTGATATATCATCGGCTTTCTGGATGCCTCCATCATTGCCTATATATACCTTAGGATTAGTCTTACTATAACTTAAAGAAGGTAAGATAATATGCTGATCGGCATGTAACTGTATATCTTTAGTCTGACCTAGATTAGTGAAGCTATGATGAAATCTCCAGTCACTCACTTTCGTAAATGATGATCCTGCATTAGTCGACTTCCATAGATCTACACCTCCTAGGTAAATAGTTTCATGATCTTCATCTATAGGATCTACCCAAATAGTATTAGAATAATCCCCAAAGCTGGGGCTATTAAATATATCTGTACTAGCACCAGCCAATTCCCAATCATCGCCTCCATCATCGCTGCGATAGACAAGTGCTGTGCCCGCTACATCTCCACCATTAACTAAGGCATACATGATCTGATCATCAGCGCTCAGAGCTACTTCGATTCTATGTGGAAAATTCGGTATATCGTCAGGTCCACTTCCTACTTGCTCAATCCAATTATTTCCATCCTTTACTCTTAAAGTGCCATGCCCTGACACTACCTGGACTAATGGATTAACTGGATGAATATCTATATCTGTAAGTATATCGCCTGTAAAGACATCTGTCCAGGTCTCTCCAGAATCAAAGGACTCTTTTAATATTCCTCCTCCATCAAAGGGAGCACCGAAGACACCGCCATCCAGATTAAAATCCAAGACTACAGCATATACGTGCTTGGCAACATGAGGATCCGCTACAACCTTATTCACCCAGTAGAACTCATCATTAGCGGTAGAAGACAATAACTCAAAAGAGTTGCCTCCGTCCACACTTCTAAATATTCCTACCCCCGGCAGTCCTATAGTACTACGAGCGAATCCCTCACCCGTGGACACATATATCACATCCGAGTTCAACGGATCCACTGATATACTTGTCACAGCCAATGATAGATCTATATCATCTACCAATGTATAGCTGGATCCCAGATTAGTACTCCTCCATAGTCCTCCTCCTGCAGCACCGACATAGATAATCTCACCACCTTGTGATGTAGGCTGAAGGCCTATGGCTCGCACCCTTCCTCCGATGTTGCATGGACCTAAAGTCGACCAACCCCTAAGACCAGCGTCCTTTAGATTATCTGACTGTAAAGATTTGTTTGTTGCTCTAACTACTTTTTCTCTTGCTACCTGCATTTTAGTTGGATCCATCTCGCCTCCACGCATTTGGATGCGTTGCCATTGTGCCTCATCGAAGTAGGATGGTTTTTCTAACTCTGGAGTAGTTTGATCTAGAGAAGAATAGGTCCATCCAATTATCAAGACAAGCACTACTAAACACGGTACTAGTATTCGTTGTATCATGATCCTCTATTGTAAGTTGATCAGTACTAATACAAAACCGTCACCTTCCTTCAAAGAGGTCATAGCCTTACCCACGATAGCTCCTTGGGCTTTTCGATGCTTCTTTACTTTCATGGCATAACCTGGTATAGATGACGAAGTCAAAAAATCTCCAGGTGCTATTGCGCCATTTTCGGTAGTAGCGTATACATATGTCCTTCCTGTCAAAGCTATCGGCGTATCACCATCGGCTATACTTCCTTTCTGGCCCATCATCAACCCAGTCTCGATACCATTAGCACCAGATACTATGCCGACTACCTTCTTATCTCTCTTCTCTTCTGTGATAGCGAGAGTCCCATTCTCACCAGTTATGGATACTAGCAATCCCGGTTCGACTTTACTTTTCTCATCCTTTTCTACTTTGAAGTATTCAGAAAGATCTGAGCCTCCTAGGATTTCAACTTCTTGTGTACTCACACGACTCCTTCCTGCCACAAACATGAGAGATATGCGTTCATCTCCATTAAAGTCTAACAGCCTAAAGCCATCATGCCTGATCTGAGTACTTCCTTCTTGTGCCATAAAAGGAAACATTTGAATACCATCTATACCATCTAAGGTGAAATATGTCGTATTCCCATTGTCATACGTAGCTCTCAAGCTTACACTAGGAGGTAACTGAGCTGCGGCATTACCTGGCTCTTCCTCTATTAATAACTTAGCTCCTCCTGGAGTTTCGAGTTCTTGAACCTGTGACATCCCTAAAGACGCTATAGAGCACATGACTATTATTAAGATTTGTTTGATCATAACTTCTATTTAGTTGATATTTTATTTTTTAAATTTTACTGTTCGTCTGAATTAAAAGCCGAGACTCTATATCCATGTTCTGCCTTAACCTCTGACCAAGACCATCTTCTTTGTCACCTCTAAGAGTCCTAGCTCAAATCCTTTCCGAATCATACCCGCCGTATTTCTGACCTCCATCTTTGACTTCAGTTTTCTTTTATGACTTATGATCGTATGAGGTGATAGATAGAGCTTATGAGCGATCTCATCTGTGGTGAACTCATGAGCTACGAGCTCAAGGACTTGTCTTTCTCTTTGTGATATGGTTGACGCATTCATAAGTATGATTGGAGACGCTTGTTGTATCTAGCACAAAAATCGAGCATGCTGATCTATCATCACCTATACTCCAGTGTAGTTTTTCTCCTAATTCAGGATGAACCCTGTGTGAAGTCTAGGGTTAGGTACTAAACAGACATAAGACTCATGTTCGCCAAACCCGCAGTCCTTAGAAAAACCCAAGTACTACCTATCTCCTTAGAAGAGGCATGGAATTTTTTCTCTAGTCCAAAGAATCTCAAGGAAATCACGCCTGACTACATGGACTTCCAAGTACATACGCCGATAGAAGAGCTAGAAGGTATGTATCCAGGTCAGATGATATCATACACGGTACGTCCTGTTCTTGGACTCCCACTACAGTGGACAACAGAGATCACTCATGTTGAGGACAACAAGTTTTTTGTAGACGAACAGCGAGTGGGGCCGTATACGATGTGGCACCATCAGCATCACTTTGAAGAGATAGAGGATGGAGTACTTATGACCGATATCGTCCACTATATGCTTCCTTTTGGACCACTAGGTTGGATAGCCCGGAAGCTATTTGTCGAAAGGCAACTCGAGGGAATATTCAGTTATAGATTTGAAGTTTGTAATAAGAAATTTGGTAGTGGGAAATCCAATATCTCCACACCTACTTTCAAGGCATAAGCTTAGCGACTGACAGTTTGCCACCTCCATAAAACTAGTGGTCCGCTACATCACTTTTTGAATATACTGATTGGCTTATCTAGGTTGTTATTAATTAGGAGAACATGACGATTAGAGCTAGTCCATTGTACCAGATATAAAGAAAACGGCAACATGAATAAAACCAGTTGAAGCAGGTTTTACTTTCTCATTGCAGTATTTTATTATCACAAAAATGAAAAAGTGTAAAGTTCTTCCAACTTAAATTGCGGCACCACACACTGGAAGGTGGTTTAACTAATCTTCTAATTGATCGATCCGATTAATCAATTCATTGATCAATACTCCTTGATCTTGTATTTGCACCTGCTGCTCTTTGATCGCCTCTAGTAATATTGGGACCATCTTGGTATAACTTACAGAGAGCATGCCTTCTTCATTTTCAGAGATCAACTCTGGATAGACAGATTGCACCTCCTGAGCTATCAGTCCTATTTGATCATCTTTATTAATCCTGTTTTTCCATTGGTATCGGTAACCATGTATTTGCGAAAGCGAGGAGAGGGCATCAGTTAAGGGAGTAAAATTTTTCTTGAGGCGGATGTCACTATTTTCTGTAAGAGTACCTGCTAAGGTCGCATTCCCTTTACCATCGATATCAAATACGTTGATACCAGTGTCAGTCTCCCAGTCAGCAACACCATTTGAGTCCGTATAGAATATTCTGAAGAAAGCATTGGCCGTATTATTAGCTTGCTGGGGTTGTGCTAGGATGTACCATTTTTCTTCATCAGCTGTATTGTTTGCATATGCTTGTCGGACAAAAGAACTACCATCATGGTATAGTGTTAACAAAGGATCTGTCCGACTACTGTTTGCTTCGATTTGGACTGTAGCTTCAGGATCAATAGTCCCTATGCCAATATCTCCAGTGGTGAAGTGTATGTTGCTTCCACTATTCGACCAATCATCTGTGTTGTCCAGGTATGAGGTTAAACTCAGACTCCCTCCTCCATCTGAAAGGGATAATGTGTTACTTGATAGAGAAAGACTTTGTATCTCATTAGTAGGATCGCTATCTTGGAGCGTATTCCACGAAAGCTGCCCAATACCATCAGTAGTCAGAACTTGTCCATTTGTTCCATTTTGTATCGGGAAGGTGTAGTTTTCAAAAGATACCTCACCATCTTTGCGAACTACAAGTGCGTTAGTTCTATTTGACCCACTGAGACCATTTCCAACGATAAAAAGAGGACTGTCGGAAAGGTTATATCCTATAGTTACCAAAGTATCGTTGTATTGGCCAACTACTGTACAAGCACTAGCATGAGCATCATTTCTAATACCAAAAGCTGTAGAGGCAAATCCTTTTGCGTCTGCCTCAAACCCATGTGCTATTGATTCATTAGCAAGTGCCATTGAGCCTGATCCAGACGCTATTGAATTATCACCAAGTGCCATTGAACCTATACCAAACGCTACGGATCTAGGGCCAGATGCTTCTGTAATACTTCCAAATGCGGTTGAATTCTCACCTGTTGCTCTTGTACTACTTCCAAATGTGGTTGAATTCATACCAGATGCTTCTGTACGACTTCCAAATGCGGTTGAATTAACACCAGATGCTTTTGTGATAAATCCAAATGCAGCTGATCTTTCCCCTGTTGCTTCTGTACGACTTCCAAATGCGGTTGAATTAACACCAGATGCTTTTGTGATA
>CAYYBR010000088.1:0-1767 GCA_964470035.1 uncultured Saprospiraceae bacterium | reverse complement strand
ATGCAGCTGATCTTTCCCCTGTTGCTTCTGTACGACTTCCAAATGCGGTTGAATTCTCACCAGCCGCCTTGACTCGGTTACCAAATCCAAAAGACAATCTGCCAATTGTATCTTCTAAAGGAAGCTCGCTCATATACCCTCCATAAAAAGCACCCATAGACTGATCAAAGAAAAGTAAGGTATCTTGAATACTTTGACCTAACATAGGTGCTATTTGGCGCCCAAATAAAAAATCATCACTGTTATCATTAGGGCTACTTTGACGTACAACTCCTCCTTCTCTTTCGAAAGCTCCACTCCCTCCTGTACCACCTGATCCAATACTCTGCCATGCAGTACCATCATAAAATCTAAAGTCATCAGTAGTCGTATCGTAGATTAGCTGACCTTCTACAGGATTACTGACTTCAGCCGTCGTGGTGCGCGGCACCACGATGCCATCAGTCCTAATCTCGAATTCATTTTGAGCCTCGGCCGAAACACTTAGAATTGATATGGCAAATATGAGTAACAGGACCTGAGCAGCACTACTAGCAGCTATCTGTAGCAGCCCTAACTCAAATCCCTTACGTACCATGCCCGCTGAATTCTTGACATTAAGTTTATTCTTTAAATTCTTCTTGTGTGAATCAATCGTGTGCGAAGAACGATATAGCAGTCTCGCGATTTGTGGAGTTGTATACTCTTGCGCGACGAGATGAAGTACTTCCTTCTCTCTATCCGATAACTTATGGTGTTGCATGACTATTAAATTTTATCCTGAGACAAATGTCAAGTCCTATATGCAAGGTCATCCTACACTGGAGTGTAGTTTTTATTCTGAGTGTTGATTTTTTGTTATGTACTTATTAATGACATCGTTCACTACATGCTGCCTTTTGGACCACTAGGATGGATAGCCCGGAAGCTATTTGTCGAAAGGCAACTCGAGGGAATATTCAGTTATAGATTTGAAGTTTGTAATAAGAAATTTGGTAGCAAAATATCCAAAACACCTACTTTAAAGACATAAACTTTCTCGAGGTCATCACTCTATCAACCACGGATAAGCTTCCTTAAAAGACAATCTCCATGTAAGGTTCCAATGCCCTTCTCCTGGGACGAGATAATATTTTAGATGTTGGTCGGAAAGACCTTTTTCTTTGAATTTATCATAAATGGCTTCAGCGTGAGAAATCATCATATTTCCTTCATATTCTCCAACACTCACATAGATTTTTTTCGAGCCAAGCAAATCTTCACCTATCTCCATATCTATTAACCGATCAAAATCTACCCACATCGCAGGAGATTGAATGAGGGCATTGCCATAAGTCTCTGGGTGAGCCATCATCATGTAATATGCCATCATACCACTTCTCGATATCCCCCCAATGGAAGTCGCAGTGACGGAAGGATCGGTACGATAGTTACGGTCGACCCAATCCTTAAGGTCGTTTGCCATCCAAGCTGCAAACTGCTTGCCATAGGCTTCGGGATTATCATCATTAATCCATGGCGTATACTCTGCGTCCCGATCTTCTGCAGAAGGGATTCCTATAACGATAGCTGCAGACTGGCCAAGTGAATCTGCATTATCGATCACTTCGTCTATCTGCCATTCGGGTGCGCTGAGGGTATCATTAAAAGAAGTGCCACCATCAAGCATGTATATGACGGGATATCTGCGTGAAGTATCGATCGAATAACTAGGTGGCACATAAACATGTAAGGTTTTTTGTTCCCTGCTATGATCTACAGTAATGACATTTTTTAGAACCTCTACAG
>CAYYBR010000087.1:0-15617 GCA_964470035.1 uncultured Saprospiraceae bacterium | reverse complement strand
GTTGAATATGAAATAGAAGAATGATATGTCACAAGTTAAGCAGAAACGTCATTGACTTATAGAGGAGTTGGAAGTTACAAACTTCCAACGTCGGTGGAATAAAACTAGATAAAACGAATATTCTTTTTAATAGATGATGTATTCTAAAAGCTTCGGGCTCTGATCTTTTTTCATCAAATACTTGACGGAGTGATTGGTATTTAGAACACCGGCAAATTGACATCTCTCTGCTCTCCTAAATTTCTAATTTAATAGAAATGATAAAGAATAATAAAGAACTTTTCTGAAAGAGGCAACATAATCACAAGCAATGAAAGAATAAAAGAGCTGCGCCATTCATGATCAATACAGCATATACTATATCATCTACGCAGTTGTGGGCTCACTTGATCTTTTTGTAAAAGAACAGTGTGCCAAGATTCTTGTGCGATCACTAGATTACTGTAGAAGAGAGAAGGGCCTGGTTGTCTATGCCTATGTTGTCATGCATAGAGTTGTCCTGTTAAATATTGATACACCTTTTTTAATATTCCGATACATATGTAATAATCGGTTAAGCATAAAAGTCGTCTAGGCTACTTTATTTGAGCTGATTTTACGGTCTCCTTTCTTGAATCGACCTGCGTGTAGTGTGATTTTAGAATCTATTACATATTTCTTAAGATAAAATTAAGGCAGTCATCAAATAGACATAAATAGTGTTCAAGCTAAAATGTCCAAACAAATGAAATACCCTCGCGTTCATGAATCCTACAAACGCTAATGTTAAGTGCTTTTTTGAATGTTGTAGGTTCATAGACACCAATGTCTAAAACTAATAATGCTAATTAGAATTAAAATTCAATTATTCAAAAATCAAAAAAATTATGAAAATGAAAACATTCAAATTATTCTTCTTAGGCATTCTTTCTATTGGATTATTGTTCATGGTTAGTTGTGGGGACGACGATCAAGAGGTCACCGCTCCGACAGTTAATCTAAGTGCTGCAGATCTTTTGTTAAATAGTATTGCAGAGGATGGAGGCACTCCTTTTGATGTAAACAATCCTGCTCTTACATTTACGGACGATCAAAACGTTTTCTTACCAAGTATACTCGGTATTGATTTTAGAATTGATCGCAATGTCGTTCCTGCAGGCCCTACCGCAAGATTCCCTATGTTTCAAGGGTGGGAGACCCTGTCTAATGGAGAAGTAAGAGAGAGTTACTATGTAATTACAGAAGCTTCAGATAGAGATTTTGCCGAGCAAATGGGAGTAATATTTGCACCAAGGATGGCTAATGCCATTGGCTCTGGCGGTGAAGCTAATTCGAGATGGACTGATGATGGAAGACTTATCTTCGAAGGGTCAATTGATTTTTCTCCTAATCGTTCTTTAGTTCCTAGTGATGAAAGTGGAGCACTCTTTGGATTCCCTCCTGCCGAGGTTAATCCTGGTGCAGTTGCATCTGATGAATGGTCTTCATATGTAGTTCTTCCAAACTCTAACATTGTTATCAATGCTCAAGTAGTAGCTAATAGCTCTGGTATCCATGATAGAATCCCTCATCCAGATGGAAATAGTCAAACACAAGAGGATGATTTGAACAACCCAAATCTAGCTATTGATCAAGCTTCAGTTGTTATGCAACTACTTGATGGCTGGCATGACGGCAGACCTTACTATTTCCATATTGTTACGGATACGTCAGATCCAGCGCCGGCAGCTATCGAGTTAGGAGTATATGCCCCTAGACTTGCTAATCTTCCTTCATTTGGTGTATTCCCTGGTGGTTCTATGCTTCCTTTTAGCCCAACGGCTAACGGAAGAACATTTGATAATGGTGATGGCCTGGGTGTACAGGGTCTTAATACAGCTTCGCTTTCAGATCGTCAGGTACAGGATCCTACTAATACCTTCCCTATAGATCCAAGCGATGAGAGATATGCACCAATGTGGGATGCACACGTAACAGAGTTTACGGTGCCAGAAGCAGAGCGTCCAATTCTTACAAGTTTTGATCAGATAAATAATCTACTTGCTGATGGAACATTGATTCCTTTTAGAGGTAATCTAAATTCGACCCCTTTAGCAAATTCACTATCAGATCTACTAACTGCCACAGGTGCTATCATTAACTGCCCAGTAATCACTCAACCGACAGATAATGTAATAGGTACTCAAGTAGGTAACCCTAGAAACTTATAGTTACAGATTTCATCTTATTTAATTTAAAAGGAGTATCTCGTATTGAGATGCTCCTTTTTTTATGTCTTGTGTTTTTGCTAAAGCCTGTTTTTATGATTGTCGAATCATTGACCGTGGGCGGTTTCTTTTATGTCCGATATCATAGAGGATTTGATCAAAAAGAGGACAGCCATCTCGCATCTTCACCTAATAATATCTTTCTTTGTGCTTTAGTTAGATATTTAAACGATCCTTCATATGTCAGCACACGGGCCAGAAGAGGTGAATTATGGAAAAAAAGGTGGTTTTATGGCTAAAGCCATCATAGGTTTCATCGTCTTCATCATTTTATTGATTTGGGTGTATCAGCAAAATTTTAAAGATCTCCCTACCTAGCCCTTTCTATGTCATATCTTGATGATAGTAGACTATGGGATGAACTCAGAGGGGGAAGCAAAGAAGCTCTACGTCTCATCTACAATCAAGAGGTCGACTATCTGTACAACTATGGTCGCAAGGTCTTTAGACATACGGACCTTGTAGAGGATAGCATACATGATTTATTCGTAGAGTTGTGGCAGCGTCATAAGAAGTTGGGGCCTACAGACTCTATAAGAAAGTACCTCGCTGTATCTCTACGACGTAAGGTTGTTGCCACACTTAAGAAAGAGAGCAAGACTGAGTCTATTGACTCATTTGATACCATCAAGGTAGATGTTGAATTAGCGATCGATGAGATCATGATTGCTCAAGAAATGAGCGAAGAACAATCCATTAGATTAAAATCTGCATGGGGAAAACTGACCGATAAACAAAAGGAGATCCTATACCTGAGATTTTATCAAGGTCTCGAATATGAACAGATAGCAGAAGTGCTCGATATCAAATATCAATCACTACGCAATGCCGTGAGCAGAGCGATAAAAAGTCTGAGAGGAGATATGCTACTGCTGATCATCTTCATGAGTATGAAAGTTGCTCATCTCACCTAGCAAAGATGATATATCCTCATAAGCACTTTCCTCAGGTCGACTCCACTAACCAAGAAGCTCGACGACTCATAGAGAAAGGCGACATAGCACACGGATTAGTTATATCAGCTGACTATCAGACCCATGGTCGAGGCCAATTAGGTCGATCTTGGCACAGTGAGTCAGCCCAGAATGCGATGTTGTCTATCGTATTAGCACCAGAGACCATGCTTGTAAAAGATCAGTTTTTTCTGAACATAGCTGTGAGCCTCGGAGTGGCAGATATGATAGAGGATTATGGATTAGAAGTCTATGTTAAGTGGCCCAATGACATTTACGTAAGTGATAAAAAAATCTGCGGTATACTGATACAAAACTTTCTACAGGGTGACACTATCCAATACTCCATCGTAGGTATCGGAGTCAATGTGAATCAGCTCTCTTGGCACGAAGATGTACCCAACCCCACCTCCCTAGCCCTAGAACTGTCAAAAGCTCTTGATGCTTACGAGATGATCCAACTGATTAGCCAATCTGTGATGACCAGATATAATGACATCATGCCCGTCTCTTCTAGCTTGAAGAAGGCATATCAAGATAAGTTGTATCGCAGAGGAGAAATAAGCCAATTTGAAGTTGGTGATAACACCATATTGGGTGAGATCATAGGTATCGATGAGACGGGAAGACTGATGGTCGCCCATGATAACTCTCTTCAGGCCTATCAACATGGGGAGATATCTATGGTCATATGATGATCTATAGGAACAAGATCGCGGAAGAAGAGAATCGAGTGGTTCTTATCCAAACTGAGAAGTATCCAGTTGCCGATGCGATCAATATCAACTTCATGATTGCTTACTTGTTAATGCCCTTATGAAAGCAGCGATACTAACGATAGGTGATGAACTTCTGAACGGACAAACGGTCGATACTAACTCGGCATGGATAGGACAAGAGCTAAGTGCGATAGGAGTACCTGTTACGGCTAAGATGTCTATCCCAGATCGCATGCAAGACATACATGATGGCTTAGATACTTTATATAGGATGGCTGAGATCGTGATTATAACAGGGGGGCTAGGGCCTACGGAGGACGATGTGACCAAGCAGAGTATAGCTTCCTACTTAGACGATGAGTTGATCTTCTCTCAGGAGACGTATGATCGTCTCGCTAGCTACTTCAAAAAAAGAGGACGTACTCCACTCGAAGCTCATAAACAGCAGTGTCGACTGCCATCTTCAGCACAACTCATCACTAATGAAAGAGGCACTGCACCTGGTATGTGGATTCGCAAGGGTGATCGTTATCTACTCAGTATGCCTGGTGTACCATATGAGATGAAAGGTATCATGAAGGGTGGTGGACTTGACCTGATAGCGGAGCTCAACACAGATACTTATATAGATTACCAAATCTTAAAGACCGTAGGTATCGGCGAATCTCAGATCGCTGAGCGTATCCAGCCGATACTTAAGACCCTTCCTGATAACATTGGGATAGCCTATCTGCCCGGTGTTGCCTCAGTGAAACTTCGACTTACGGCATCTGGCCAAAATGAAAACCACCTCAAGGAGATCAACGCCAAGGCCGCTGATGAGATCGAGGCTAACTTGGGAGACTACGTATATGGTCGTGGTGATATCACACTGCAAGAAGCTGTAGGTGAGCTGGCGGTACAAAGGGGTTGGATGATCGGTACCGCCGAAAGCTGTACTGGAGGTCATATCTCACAGCTGATCACTTCGATATCTGGTTCGTCAAGGTATTTTAAAGGATCAGTTATCGCTTACGCAAATGATGTAAAGACAGACGTACTCAAAGTGTCTACTAGCTCCCTCGAGGCACATGGAGCAGTAAGCGAACAAGTAGTACAGCAGATGGTAGAAGGCCTGATCGATCACTTAGAAGTGGATGTGGCAGTAGCTGTATCAGGTATAGCTGGTCCAACCGGTGGGACACCAGAGAAACCTGTAGGCACCATCTGGATGGCTGTAGGAAGTCGACAGGAAGTAAAAACCAAAAAACTCATGCTATCCAAAAACCGGGAGTTGAACATCAGATATACCGCACTACTTGCTTTGGATATGATGCGCCGCTTTATGATGAAAACAAGTGTATAAATCTATTGTTATGACACCATGACTCAGCCGAATTGTCATCGGCTAATCGTACCTTTGTGATTACTAATTGAACAACTAACAACTATGGCAGTCGTAGAAATGATCATACCTAAGATGGGTGAGAGTATCATAGAAGCTACAGTCATATCATGGCTCAAGAATGTAGGTGACGAGGTTACAGAAGATGAGACGATCTTAGAGATCGCTACCGACAAGGTAGATTCTGACGTGCCTGCTCCAGTATCTGGACGTATCTCCAAGCTACTTGTTCAACCAGATGATGTAGTCGCCATAGGAGCTGTAGTTGCTCTCATCGAGACAGATGGAGAAAGTCCAAGTGCAGTAGTCGAAACTCCACCTGCAGAAAAATCAAGTCCCGCAGTAGCCGAAAAAACAGTGCCGAGTCCAGCAGCGACTGTCGTCTCACCACCCCCTAAAGTACAGGACCCAGGTGTGCCTCAGACCAAGGCTGCATCCATCCAACTTACCCGTACTCGCGATACTAATAAGATACCGAGCAATGTAGATGGAAGGTTCTTTAGTCCATTGGTAAGAAATATAGCAAGAGCTGAAGGCATCGGTTTAGAAGAGCTGCTTTCACTGCAAGGAAGTGGATCAGATGGGAGAGTGACCAAGTTTGATTTGCTGAATTACATCGACCTAAAAAAGATGGAAGCGACTTCTTCTATCAGAAGAGCAGCTGTCATGCGAGAGCCCTCTGATCATGTAGGATCAAATCAAGAACAGCGTGTTGAAGTAGCTACGTCTAATCCGGCGCCAACTCCACAGCAGTCTCGACCTTCAACTGCCACACCTACTAACGCTCCTTCTGGTGAAGTCATCCAGTTAACTCGGATGCGAAAAGTGATCGCAAAGCATATGCGTCATTCGATTGACACAGCAGCCCATGTTACATCTTTCGTCGAAGCAGATGCCACAAAGATCGTAACCTGGAGAAAACGTATTAAGGAAAATTTCATAAAGCAAACAGGCCAAAAAATATCACTGAGTCCACTATTTGCGGAAGCGGTAATAAAAGCGATAAAGGAGTTTCCGGAGATCAATGCTTCCTTAAAAGATGATCAGATACACCTCAGTCGTTCTATCAATCTAGGTATAGCGACAGCGATGGATTCTGGAGATCTTATAGTGCCTGTTATCAAGGATGCACAAGAGCTTAGCCTTCAGGGACTTACACGACAACTTAACGATCTCGCGGCTCGCGCACGTGTCAATAATCTCAAGCCCGATGAGATCCAGAATGGCACATTTACGATCAGTAATATTGGCACCTATGGCAATATTATGGGCACGCCTATCATCAATCAGCCTCAGCTTGCCATACTTGCTTTAGGTGCAATCAAGAAAAAGCCGGTCATACAAGAGACAGCCGAAGGAGATATTATAGCAATTCGTCATATGATGTTCTTATCTTTATCGTTTGATCATAGAGTCATCGATGGATATAAAGGTGGCGTTTTTCTAAATCGCATAGCGTACCACATAGAGAATTTTGATACTAACCGATCTATATAAAACTCTTCTTCTAGCAGTCTTCTGCTCAATATTTTCATGCTTTTCCCTCACAGCTCAAAAGGACCAACTTCAAAAGGCTAATGACGCCTTTGCTGAGGATCATTTTAGAGAAGCACTTATCTACTATAATCGGATAGATAAAATATCCAGTAGCGCTCCTCTACTATACAAAAGGGGAGTATGCTATTATGAGATTAATCAACTTGACAATGCATTAGAGGATTTTCGTAGAGCTTATGAGTATGGATATACTAATCCTGAGGTAGACCTCTACACCGGTAAGATCCAGCATCATAAAGGGCAGTTCGCTCTTGCCGCTAAGCACTATAAGAACTATCTGAAGGATGCTGACAACGAAGATATCCGCCGAGAGTCCGTTATCAAACTACTTAAGCAATGCGGAAGAGCCATCGATCTTTCATATCTCACTCCTTTAGGAGTGATAGAACGACTCCCCGGAGGTGTTAATACGGCATATGATGAGATTGGACTGATCGAAAGCCCAAGCACAAAAGGGAAGTATTATTATACATCTAATAAACCTAATTTATCCTCTACGCTGAATGCTAGTGACTTTGATGTCTACTGGATAGAGCAAGTAGAAGGTAAGTGGTCAGATCCTAAACGCATGTCTTATGTCCTCAACCGCGGAGATGAGGATATCCTACTTGGTTTCACAAGTCAGGCAGACGGTATCTACTTTTATAGAGGTGAAGACTTCGAGGGGGAAATACTGTTGAGCCAAGGGGTAAACTCCAAGTCAAAACCGAAGCCTGTAGCACTCCCAAGTAACATATCGCTGATTAATAATGATATGTATTTCTACAATGACGAAGTGGTTATATATGCTAGTAAGGATGATCAGGGTTATGGAGGTTATGATCTTTATGCGTCTATCAAGAAAGACGGTGTCTGGTCGACTCCGGTAAACCTAGGTCCAAAGATTAATACACCTTTTGATGAAGTGAGCCCTTATCTGAGTGATGATGGATCGGAGATATACTTCAGCTCTAACAGAGATGAGAGTATCGGAGGACATGATGTCTTCTACAGCCCGTATCTCTATGAAGCAGGCGTATGGTCAGAACCCGTGAATATGGGTATCCCGATCAACTCTCCTGGTGATGATACCTACTTTCAGATTTCTTTTGATGGGCTGACAGCGATGTTGTCTTCTAACAGAAAGAACTCGCTTGGTGGCATGGATAACTACATCGTGAGATTTAAGGAAAGACGATCGAGTCTTGGGTATGGAGAGGGGCAGCTAGCCTTCTTGAATTATTCTATCCCAGAAAATCAAAAGGTAGCCGAGTCAGCAGATCCAACCTTTGAAAACTCTGTGACAACTGATGACACTTACGTAAATGAAGAGGACAACACCACTCCAAAAGATAATACTGCATCTTCTCAAGTACTAGATGACACAAAAGAGAGCACACCTTCAGCAGTGCCAACAGAGACTTCTACATCTTCAGAAACGTCCTCAACGACCACCACTCATTCTACTAGCGAACAGAATGTAGTAGAAGTCAGTAATCAGCCCAGTGCTATAACTAATACGTCATCTACTGCTTCAGATGAAAATAGATCATCTATCGATCCTCAGATCACTCAGCCATCAGAATACTCCACACAAGAAGAGACTGTAGATGTAACACCACTCAATCTCACTTATGAGCCGATATACTATACCTCTGGTCAAGACTTAGTCACAGAGCGCAACTACGATAACCTCGAAAATATCATCAGGACCCTGAAGAATCACCCTGACCTGAAAGTTGACTTAGTAGGACATAGTTCTTCAGAGGGAATCGTAGAGTACAAACTGTTCTCTTCGCTCAAGATAGCAGAGAGATTAAAAAGACATCTCACTCAAGAAGGTATACATGCCTCACGTATACATATCAAAGGGGTAGGGGATAACTATCCGATTATATTACAAAATGAGGATGAACCGAAGATCGCTAAGTTTACCAAGTACAACTCTCGAGTTGAGGTATATTTTTCTGAGTATAAGGAAGAAGCAACTTCTCTAGAAAGAAGAAGCCCGGATGTTCCCTCGTTTGTACAGGACCAAAGGTTTGATCTCTACCAGACACTTATAGATGAGTCGATAACATATAAAATATCTATAGCTGTGGTTGGCCAGATGTATCGAAACAAAGCACTCGATCTCTTCAATGACACGAGTGTAGAAGAAGATAAAACGACAGGTCTCTATACCTATACTATAGGCCTTTATGACACCTTTGCAGATGCTATCAAGGTGAAGAGAGATATGGAAAGATTAGGTGTTACAGATGCTCGCGTTATCGCTTACTATGATGGAAAGATGCTCAAAGAAGATGAGCATGTCTATTATGTCAATAGGTTTCCAGATCTACGAGGGTTGATGAATTTTCAAAACTAAAGTCTGCTTGCGAGCTCATGCAAGTCTAACGTCAGACTTAGATGATTAGCTCCGCCTGCTAGGTGGTACCTGCCGACTCCATAGTCGAGGCGAATTTTTTTGATTTTTATCCCAAAGCCAAAACTAAATCCACTTAGACTTCTAAAACCCGAGACGGAGAGTTCTTTGGCGCGAAGGTGATTATATCCCACCCGAAGACGTACCACTTCATTTTGTCCAAGCCCTAGTTCTGCACCAAAAGCTAGATGTCGAAATAAGTTATCTATCGATTTACTTAATGAAGATGGAGGTGTAGGTTCTTCACCTATGATCGTTATACCTCCTTGGTCATCAAGGGGTGATCGAAGGTCCCATCTTTGAAGATGATGCGCCGTGATCATCCATGTCAGCGGAAGATGCTCCAGTCGCTTAGCATACCCAAGTTGGAGGTTTACCGGCCAAGGTTCTCTCTGTATATCAAAACTCGAAAACTGAGCACCCAAGTTCTTAAAGACGAGCGCCCAATTAGATCTTTTTTCTGGATTGTGATAGTGTACACCGATATCACCTCCTAGACCCGAAGAACTAAAGTTGGCAAGGCTGGAAAAAGCATATTTGAGTTGGACGCCAAGACGAAGTCTTTCGTCTAGTTGCTTACTTACACCGACGTTTATCGAGCTCTCCTGTCCAGAGAAAGTACCTTGTCTGATACCAAAGTCATCAGCTCTTGTAAAATCACCATAGTTCACAAACCCTCCACTTACCATCAGCATGAGAGAAGTATCTCTTAGTGGAATGCCATAGGCGATAGACCCAAATCCTATATCTGCCAGATGAAAGTTGTGATTGATAGAAAGTTGATGGGCCATGGCTGGCTGTAGAAGAGCGGGATTATGAAAGGCTTGTGCGATATCTTGGTCGCTAAAAGCGATAGGCACGCCGCCCAATGCTGTAGCTCTAGATGATCCAGCAAGATCCAAAAAGTCAAAGGTATATAGACCTCCTATCTGACTTGTAACTAGATAAGGTGCACTTACAAGAAAAACGAAAATGAGATATAATCTAGTAGATGACATTATAGGTCAAGATAGCCATCTTCGAGCGTCCAAATAGTCTTGCATATTGCAGCAGTATCACACATGAGCTTTCGGATTTCTTGTCCCTGCTCATTATACTTGATGAGCTCACCAAATTCTTTATCACCATTTCTAAAAGTACCTCTCCACTTGGGTTGCCCATTAGGATAAAACTCTACAAAAGGACCTTGTTCTATATTATTTACGAAAGTGGCTTCTTCTTTCAGGCTGCCATCTTCGTAGTAAGTCTTCACTACCCCTGTAAGGACACCAGCATCATAGTACTTTGATTGCTTTAAGATGCCAGAACTGTAGTAGACTTTCAGAGTATCGGATAGGATACCATCCACATAGGTTTCTGAGATCTCGACTTGACCATTATCGAAGTAGAGGTTTCTTGTTCCGTTCAGCTTTCCATCTGTATAGGAAGACTTTTCAAATATCGTTTCACCGTTCTCATAGTATACGATATACTCATCCTGGATGAGAGAATCTTTATCGATCTTATACTTCCGATAGAGCACATCTTCTTCAGTATAATCCTTGATAGTCTTATATCCATCACATCCAGATATGAGGAATGCTACCACACAACTTATGAATAGAGAGTATCGCTTCATGTGATACTAATAACGAACTGATGTAAAGAACAGGTATAAACAAAAAAGGAGGCTTTTGGGCCTCCTTTTAATTTTCTCTTTTATCTACTCTAGTAGAACAAGGATCGATTATCCTTTACTTCGTAGTGGTCTTTCAGGGATTCGACTAAACCAAACTGCAGAGAGTTTTTCTTACCTCCTGCTATTGTGTTTTTGATGAAGGAAAGGCCTGCTATCTGATCTCCAGATGCCGGATTTTTCGAAAGCGTCTGTACGAGATATATTCCACTATTGCCTATAACCGGTTGTGAAGTACTTCCTGCATCCTGACCAAATGCAGCTCCTAGTAGTTCTGGTTCACTTCCATACTGAGCGATAGTATTGTTAAGCATACTAAGCCCTCTAAGTGTATCCACTCGTGAGTTGTATTGGCTAGCTACAGCAAGTAGACCGCCACTCATGGATGATACAGCCTTCTCTGCTTTTAATTGATTAAGTATGGCGAATTCTACTTCACCTCTAACTGACTCCGGACTTGGTAGACCTGGCTTATGAATTTTGTCTAGACTTACTAAGACATATTTTTCTGGAGTGTAGGTTACCGTATTTGCATATTCGTATATGGTCTGAGACATGGCACCAATCTCAGCGTCTCTATCATACATCCACTTTGCGATATTTCTCGATACATCGCCACCACCTAGATCAGCGATTTGATAGCCGTTTATCCCGAGCTTGCCAGTTGAGCCTATAGATAAGGCACGATTCTTTTCAGCCTCTGCTTTTAATTCGGACAGATACGGATAAGAATTAACAAGGTTGAGAAGTACATTATAAGCTTCTTCTTGTGTTTCTTCTCCTGGTAATATCGGCGTATTGATATACGCTAGCTTATATCCTGGAGCTCTGTCAGTATAGACTTGGTCTTCTATATATATCAAGTGGACACCAAAGTTGGTTTGCACTTTGTAAAGACCTCCCTCTTTGCCAGTCAAAAAGCAAACGTCGTTAAATGCTTTCACCATCCTGCCTTGTACAAAGTACCCTAGGTCTCCACCTTCTGTATTATTAGAAAGATCCTGACTAAACTCTTCAGCTAGTTCAGCAAACTTGTTTTTGTTTGTACGTAAAACGTTCTCTAAGCTATCGATCAACCGATTAGCTTCAGTTAGTTGTATGGCATTACCAGCGGTTACGTTGCGAAGGATATGTCTTGCTTTCACTGAATCAGGAAGCACCTTTTTATCGATCAACTTCACAGCTTGATAACTAGGCCCTAAGACATATGGACCATATACACCACCCACTTCAAAGTCACCTACCTTGTCTGAGTAGAACTCGTCCAGTTGTTCTGCTTTACCATAGCCATTAGAATAAAACCCATTGTTGGCAAGCGTAAAGATGGAGTCATTGCTAGCAGTCCTAAATTTATCCATGGACTCGAGCAAAGAAGAGCGAAGCTTAGCACTATCGGCTGCACTAGGGATGAGGTTATAAGATATATAAGTCCCTTCTCTCATCTCCTCTTTTAGTTCATAGTCCTTTCTATTTTTCTGGATGAAGTTGCTGATATCGCTATTAGAAACTTCGATACCAGAGCCATCTATGGCATCAAAAGGTACACGCACCACTGCGACATCTGCAGTGCCGTTCTCTTCAGATACAGCATTTTGAGCCATCCAGTTAGGGGTATAGATCGCTTTTTGTGCTAGACTATTGATCTTTATCTGCAGTTGTTCTTTTTTGATCTGCTTCTCTTGTTCTGCCCAGAAGAGAGCTTGCTCTGGTGCTATCTGATCTCCTGACTCAAATAAATTTTTGAATTGCTGAAGCAGAGATACATTGAGCTGACCATTGACAGTAAAGTTGTTTCTGATGACTGGGCTTAGATTACTTCCAAACTGTAGATCCATCAGTTCATCATGTCCGATGCCCATACCTAGCTTCTCAGCTTCCGATGAGAGGATACCACGATCTACATAGTAGTCCCACAGGAGATCTCTCTTCGCGTTGGCATCCTGAAGATTACCAAAGAGAAACTCTGTAGATCTACTAAAGTCATTTTGTTTGATCTTCTGTCCGGCGATTTCACCTACAGGTGTATTAGCGTCCGGTCCTCCGATCCCGCCGCCGCCTGGTCCCATGGCATCCATAAAGATAAAGGCAGCTGTGGCTAGTGCTATGAGTATAAACACGAACCACATGTTATTTCTTATTGTTCCTAATAAGGCCATTCTGTTATGTTCTTATTACTAGATATATGCTTGTCAAAAAAGATCGCAAAGGTACACCATTCGCGACGTTTATCAAACGTGGCTTTGTGCTAGTGTCTTACTATTAGCACTTACTTTTTTCCCTTTCGGAAATATGTATCGTAAATATCCTCGAGTTGAGCGTAAAACTCTACCCCATATTTTCGGATCAGAGCGTCTTTGACAAACCTAAAAACGGGCATCCCCTTTTGCTCTCCGAGAGCACATGCATCACTGCATATATCCCATTCGTCATAGTTGAGGGCTTCGTATCCTGTGATGTCATTTTTTGTCACGCGTATGGGGTACAGATGACAAGACACAGGCTTTTTGAAGTCTATCATTTCTTTTTCGTAGGCTTGCTCTATGCCACATCTCGATATGCCAAGTTCGTCCTTGACAAGGTAGACACAGGATGCATCGGATAACAATGGTGTCACTTTATCATCGTGATATGAAGTGCTGACGGATGTTCCTTGATCATTGATCACTTTCTGAGAGGAGACAGACATAGTTGGAAGAAGTACAGGCATGATATCATCTAGGATGGCCTCTTCATCTTTGCTGACCGGAGCGCCAAAGTCACCTTCCCAGCAACAAGCTCCCTTGCACTTCTTAAGATTGCAGTGAAACTTCACTGAGAATACCTCACTGCTGACTACTACGTCGTCCACTATATACATCCTTCTACCCTTATGTCAATTTTCAAATGCTCAGATACCGCGATAATCGAATCTAATTAAATGTTGTGATAAATGAACAAAATTGCCTTCCTAGACTTAATTTCGCGAGAACTAATTACTAAACGTACCACAGGGTAGGAAGTACATGGACAGATTAAAAGAAAAATTCAAAGAAAAGGCGCTAGCCACTTTTACTGATTACAGAGCTATACTCAAGGAGCATGGTGAGAAGAAGGCTGATGAAGTTTCTTTGAAGCAGATTTTTGGAGGGATGAGAGGGGTCAAAAGTATGATATGGGAGACCTCAAATCTTGACCCGATAGAAGGAATAAGATTCAGAGGCTACTCTATCCCTGAGTTGTCCGAATTACTACCTAATCGTGATGGTGACGATCAACCACTACCAGAAGGTCTTTTTTGGTTGATGCTTGTAGGAGAACTACCTACAAAAGAAGACGTAGACTGGTTGAGTGATGAGTGGGAAAAAAGAGCGGAGGTGCCTGCGCATACTTATGCAGTGCTAGATGCACTTCCAGACCATACCCATCCGATGTCGCAGTTTAGTGCGGCTATCGTATCCATGGAAAGCGAGAGTGTTTTTTCTAGGAGATACGCAGAAGGTATGAGTAAGTCAGATTACTGGGATGCCACTTATGAAGATGCGATGAATCTCATCGCCAAACTACCTAGAGTGGCTGCCTATATCTACAGAAAGACATTTCATAATAATAATCATATCGAGCCAGACTTGAGTCTCGACTGGGCGGGCAACTTTGCCCACATGCTTGGTATAGAAGGAGATGAGTTCAAAAGTTTGATGAGGCTTTATCTTACTATTCACGCCGATCACGAAGGAGGTAATGCTTCTGCGCACACGGTGCATCTTGTAGGTTCGACTCTTAGTAGTTCATATATGTCCTTTGCAGGAGGTATGAACAGCCTTGCTGGACCGCTTCATGGTCTTGCTAACCAGGAGGTGATCAAATGGGTGATGGAGATGATCGAAGAGTTAGGAACGGATAATCCTAGCAAAGAAGACATAGCTGCTTATGTTCAGAAGACTTTGGATCAGGGTAAGGTGATCCCAGGATATGGTCATGCTGTTTTGAGACAGCCTGATCCGAGATTTACAGCTCAGCGAGTATTTGCGGAAGCGCATCTATCAGAAAGTCAGATAGTACAGATCGTATGGAAGCTTTTTGATGTGGTCCCACCGATCCTAGAAAGTCTTGGTAAGGTGAAAAATCCATGGCCGAATGTCGATGCCCATAGTGGTGCTATACTAGTGCATTACGGATTAAAAGAATATAGTTTCTATACCGTCTTGTTTGGCGTGTCGAGAGCTTTAGGAGTGCTAGCAGCTCTATGTTGGTCGCGAGCACTTGGATTTTCATTAGAGAGACCAAAGTCTGTCACACTAGACTGGGTACGATCATTTGTAGCTGAAGCATAAATATCATTATAAGGTATGTCGAGTCCATCAAATCTAAAATACACCAAGGAACACGAGTGGGTCTCCATAGAAGGAGATATAGCAACGATAGGTATCACCGATCACGCACAAAGTGAACTCGGAGAGATCGTATATGTAGAAGTCGAGACAGTAGGAGACGAGGTCGCCAAAGATGAAGTATTTGGTACAGTGGAAGCAGTGAAGACAACCTCTGATTTGTACATGCCAGTAAGTGGCAAGGTGATCGAATTCAATCCTGAACTCGATGAGTCAGAGGGCGATAATCCAGCAGATATCAATGAAGATCCATATGGTCAAGGTTGGATCGTGAAGGTAGAGATGAGTAATCCAGAGGAGGTAGATACC
>CAYYBR010000086.1:0-15832 GCA_964470035.1 uncultured Saprospiraceae bacterium | reverse complement strand
GAAGAAGAGTATATACGGTCCTATAGAATGGACGCGTATACATAACCTCCCAGATCATGTATACTTCAACCATGCCCAACATGTTGTAGCTGGACAAGTAGAGTGCCAAGATTGTCATGGTAAGGTAGAAGAGATGGAAGTGGTTTATCAACACTCACCGCTGAGTATGGGATGGTGTATCAACTGCCATCGACAAACTGAAGTGCAGTTTGAAGACAATGAATACTATGCAAGCTATGAGGCATATCATGCTCAGTTAGCTAGTGGAGATAAAGAAAAAGTAACCGTAGAAGACATCGGAGGGCTAGAATGTCAAAAATGTCATTACTAATATCAACAACGAAGAACCCATTATAACATATGGACAAGAAAGTTAGCGGTATCTGGATAGGGGAGAAAGACCTCACACGAGATGAGTCTTTTATCCAAGAAGCTCAAAACGAACTACAACAACCTTCTATCGTTGAGGCATTAGGTGATGAGGAGGTTGCATCATCCCTCGGTGGTAAAAGAAGAGACTTTCTCAAGATGATGGGATTTGGTCTAGGAGCGGCGACAGTTGCTGCGGGCTGTGATATCCCTGTTAAGAGAGCGATACCATATGTAGTAAAACCAGATGAGATAGTACCTGGCGTAGCTAATTACTATGCATCATCTTTTGTTAATGGTGGAGACTACTGTTCTATACTCGTAAAAACACGTGAGGGTAGACCGATAAAAATAGAAGGTAACAGTCTTTCGGATATAACCAAAGGAGGTACTTCGGCAAGGGCACAGGCTTCAGTTCTTTCTCTATATGATGTAAACCGCATCAAGGGCCCAAGTATAGGAGGGGAGGCTGCGTCATGGGAAGATCTTGACAAAGAAGTAAAGGGAAGGCTAGCTACTTCACGTGGCATTAGAATCCTTACCCATACGATATTAAGTCCAACAGAGAAAAAAGCTATTGGTGCCTTCGTATCGAGATATCCATCTACGAAGGTAGTTACTTATGACCCTGTGTCATCTGCGGCCATCTTAACGGCTAATGCAGCGACTTTTGGACAAAGAGTTATACCTAATTATCACTTCGATAAGGCGGATTACATAGTTAGCTTTAATGCAGACTTCTTAGGTACATGGATATCACCTATAGAATTCGCTCATGACTACGCCAAGGGACGCAAAATCGATGATGTGCGTCATGCTCATATGAGTAAGCATATTCAGGTCGAAGCGCACATGTCAGTGACAGGTTCTAATGCAGATAATCGCATACTTGTAAAGCCATCAGAGCAAGGCACTGCCATCGCTTACCTTTATCAACAAGTGATGGGGACTGGTGCTAGTTCAGGAGGATTAAATCCGAAAGCAGAATCAGCACTCAAGAAGTTGGCTACACAGCTGACAAGAGCTAAAGGCAAGTCTCTGATCATCAGTGGTTCTAACAACCCTGCTGAGCAACAGCTCGTGAATGCTTTAAACCTTAATCTAGGCAACTATGGTAGCACACTATCATTTGATAGTGCATCATTGCAACGCCAAGGAGATGAAACAGGTCTCGCCACTCTCGTAAATGAGATCAAAGGTGGACAAGTAGATACTGTAATAGTCCGTGACTGCAACCCAGTATTCGAATACAGCAATATTCCAGGTTTGGCGGATGCCCTTGCTAATGTGAAGAATAAGATAGCTCTCTCGTATACAGCAGGGGAGACTACTTCTTTATGTGAGATAGTTGCACCGATACATCATTCATTAGAATCATGGGGTGATGCTGAGCCTAAAAAAGGTCATATATCATTAATTCAGCCGACTATAGCTCCACTTTTTGACACCCGTCAGTCAGGAGAAACGATGTTGGCATGGTCTGGAAGTGAAGTATATGATGCTAGTGCAGACCAACCATATTATGACTATCTACAAGACAGCTGGAAGAGTTCTTATTTCTCTGGACAAACTGACTATGTCAGCTTCCAATCTTTTTGGGATAAGGCCCTTCATGATGGTATATTTCATGCTAACACATCGAGCAGCATCGATATAAGTAAAGCTTCGGTAGATGCGATATCCGTCATGAGTAAGATTTCGAGACCCTCTCGAAATGAGGAAGGAAGCGGCGATATTGAGATTCAGTTTTACGAGCCCATTACAGTCGGTAATGGCCAATACAGTAATAATCCTTGGCTCCAGGAAATGCCTGACCCAGTGACCCGATGTTCATGGGGTAACTACATAGCAGTTCCAATCGGTTTTGATGGAGTAAGAAAGTATACACCTTTTAATGGTCTCAAAGATGGAGATCTCGTAGATGTGAAGATTTCAGGTGAGACGTATAGACTTCCTGTGATCCAACAGTTTGGGCAAATGGAGGGTACGGTAGCAGTGGCCTTCGGTTATGGAAGAACGTCGGGAGGAGCATGTGCAACTGCATCAGGAGTTGACCTCAATGCTTCTATACCATTTGTAGATGGACGGGCTCAGTACTATACTTCGGGTATAGAAGTGTCGAGAAAGAAAGGCGAAGAAGATCATTTTGCTGCTGTACAGTATCACCATACTATGGGGGTTACAGCAGAAAATAAAAAAGGAGATGTGATCAATGCTGATGAAACAACATTAGCACCGGGATATGGAAATATCTTCTCAGGATTTCAGGGATCGCTTGTAAAAAGATCTATCATTCGTCATGCCCATGTAGATAATTTAGAAGAGGCAGTTTTTGGTGATAAAGGCTTAGTCCATGAGCGTGAGCATCACGAAGGCTTAAATAAAGAAACCCTTTATCCGTACAACGAATACGTAGCAGAAAAATATAGCCAAGGCCACCACTGGGGCATGCATGTCGATCTGAATGCTTGTACTGGATGTGGGGCATGTACGGTGTCCTGTATGGCAGAGAATAATGTACCTGTCGTAGGTAAGAAACAAGTAGCGCGCCATCAGGAGATGACTTGGTTGCGTATCGATAGATACTACTATGGCGATGTGGATAATCCCAATGTGGTATATCAACCTATGATGTGCCAACATTGTGATAACGCTCCATGTGAAAATGTATGCCCTGTGAATGCAACCAACCACAGTTCTGAAGGGCTCAATCAAATGACCTATAACAGATGTATAGGTACGAGATACTGTGCAAACAACTGTCCATATAAGGTAAGGAGATTCAACTGGTTGGATTATACTACTGCTGATTTGTTTCCTGCAAATCAAGTCAATGTGGCAAACGAAGAGATACCATATGGTGCAGATAATCTGACACGGATGGTGTTAAACCCAGACGTAACTGTGCGATCAAGAGGAGTAATCGAGAAGTGTAGCTTCTGTGTGCAGCGCATACAGCAAGGTAAGCTTACGGCTAAGGTTGAAAAGAGGCAGTTACAAGACCATGATGTGAAGACTGCTTGTCAGACGGCATGTCCGACAGGAGCTATCACATTTGGTGATAGAAATAATAAGAAAGGTGATCTCTACAAGAAGTTTGAGTCACCACTTAATATGATTGTTTTAGAAGAGATTAATGTGAGATCATCTGTCCAATACACCATGAAGGTGAATAACAGAGATGAATCATTTGACGCATAAAGACCTTAAGCTACTGATAATATGAGTGCAACAGTAAGTCCACTACGAGAACCACTAGTAGAAGGGAGTAAGTCGTATCACGACATCACAGTAGATCTTACCAGATCAACAGAAGAAGCTCCGGGTAAACTATGGTGGATCTGTTTTCTGATCTCGGTCAACGTATTGCTCTTTGGGATCTTTTGTATCCTTTGGACAGTCTGGCATGGTATCGGTACTTGGGATCTTAATCGAACGATAGGATGGGGATGGGATATCACTAACTTCGTTTGGTGGATCGGTATAGGGCATGCCGGTACTTTGATTTCTGCCATACTTCTCCTCTTTAGACAAAAGTGGCGTACTGGAGTGAACAGGGCAGCGGAGGCGATGACAATCTTCGCGGTGATGTGTGCTGGTCTTTTCCCACTTATACACATGGGAAGGATCTGGCTCGCCATTTTTATATTCCCATATCCAAATACAAGAGGATCTTTATGGCCAAACTTTAACTCGCCACTTCTCTGGGATGTATTTGCGATTAGTACCTATCTGACGGTGTCAGTATTATTCTGGTATACGGGTCTAGTACCTGATTTCGCAACTATAAGAGATAGAGCGACAGGTATCAGAAAGAGAGTCTATAGCTTCTTAAGTTTTGGATGGACAGGTTCAGCTAAGCACTGGCAGAGATGGGAAGCACTTTCGTTAGTTCTTGCTGGTTTGGCAACCCCTCTGGTACTATCAGTACATACGATCGTAAGTTTTGACTTCGCCACCTCAGTTATACCTGGATGGCACACGACGATCTTTCCGCCATACTTCGTGGCTGGAGCCGTTTTCTCTGGATTTGCAATGGTACAAACACTTATGTTGATCACTAGAAAAGTGCTTAAGCTTGAGCAGTATATCACCATCGGCCATATAGAGTCGATGAATAAAGTAATACTAGTAACAGGTACGATAGTCGGAGTAGCTTATCTAACAGAGCTCTTCATCGCTTGGTATTCAGGTTATATATATGAGCAATTTGCCTTCTTCAATAGAGCACTAGGTCCTTACTATTGGTCATACTTCGGTATGATGTTCTGCAATGTTCTTTCGCCACAGGTGTTCTGGTCAGAGAAGATTAGAAGAAGTCTTTGGTGGACATTCTTCATGTCGATCTTTATCAACATAGGTATGTGGTTTGAGCGATTTGTCATTATTGCAACTACGCTTGCACGTGACTACTTACCATCTAGTTGGAGCTACTATGTCCCTACTTGGGTAGAGATCGGGATCTACGTTGGTACGTTTGGATTGTTCTTTACACTCTTCCTATTATTTACGAGAGTGGCACCAGTGGTTGCTATCGCTGAGGTCAAGTCTATCTTGAAGTCAGCAGGAGATCAGTTCTTGAGGCCTAATACCGAACATCACGAGCATGTGATGGAAGAATATAAAGAAGCCGTACAACACGGTAAAGAATACGTAACCGATCATCACGGACATGATGATCATCACGCTGAAAGTCATCACTAATCATGGGTAAGTATAACAAAGAAATTATCTACGGTCTCTATGATGATGAGACAGATCTAATGTCTGCGGTCGCTTCCGCAAATAGTGATCATATGGATATCTACGATGTGTATAGTCCTTTTCCAGTGCATGGATTAGATCCTATACTCGGATTAGAAGAGTCTAGACTTCACATAGCAGGATTTATCTACGGAGCGCTTGGTACACTTACCGCATTTCTCGGTATGACATGGATCTTTACAAAAGATTGGCCGATCATATTTGGTGGTAAGCCGTATTGGTCAGTACCGGCTTTTATACCGATAACTTTTGAGTTAACCGTACTCTTCGCAGCTGTAGGCATGACCGTTACATTTTATATCGTCAATGGTCAAGGCCCGGGAGTCGATAATCCGATTCTTCATGATCGTATTAGTGATGATAAATTTTGTATTGCATTTGACACTCATAGTGTTGATGAAGGTCAGGCACAATCATTTTTTCAGAAGACTGGCGCCTCTTTGGTTGATAAAAAGAATATCTAATCCCAGAAGACATGAAAAGCTTACAATCAAATATTAGATATCTCGCTCTTTATGTTGTCGTGGCATTGTTCATGGCATGCCAACAACCGGGGGTGAACAGCACGGGTAGTGAGTATATGCCAGATATGGGTCACTCGATAGCATATGAGGCAAATCACTACAACTATTATTATCAGAACACATGGGGCACTGAAGATGAATACTATGACTATGCTAAACCAAGAGAACCTGTTAAAGGCACTATAGCTCGTGGTCATGCTGGGAACATAGCTCCATCAGATGAATCTCTAGCTTTTGCTCCTAATGGGGCAGTTCCATACTACTATGGGGATAGCGATGCAGAAAGAGAGAGAGCTATCGCTGAGATCATAAATAACCCTTACCCAATAACAGAATCAGGTCTAGCGGCAGGGAAAGAACTATATACTATCTTCTGTGGTATATGTCATGGTGCGAAAGGAGATGGAGCAGGACATCTAGCTCGAGATGGGAGCCCTTATCCAGTGATACCGGCTAATATGCTTTTGCCAGAGTTTGTATCAGCATCTAATGGTAGATACTATCATGCTATCTATTACGGAAAAAATAAGATGGGCGCCTATAAAGACAAACTTTCTTACGAAGAAAGGTGGCAAGTGATTCATTATATACGATCGCTTCAAGCAAAAGAGCTTAAGGTGGAATATAATCACGTGCTCAATACCTTAAATGATATAGATCGTCCGGCAGGTGTCGAGTCAGCCGGTATGGTGATGATAGATGATGGGCCCCATAGCCATGATGATGGATCTGAGCATGATGGACATCATGACGAAGATGCTAAGCATGGAGTCGATCATAGTCATAGCGACACACATAACCACGACAACGATCATTAAATAATCAGAGAGAAGAACTAATCAATGAATACATATAGTTTACCAGGAAGACAAAGGACACTCCTCTTCGCAGGAATGGGGGTAGGCCTATTGTGTTTAATTCTATCCTGGTTCCTGGATGACAGTGGTCATCACATGAGGTTCTGGACAAACTTCCTTCACAACTCAGTCTTTTTTACTGGGATAGCGTTGATGGCCATCTTCTTTTATTCCGTGTGTAATACAGCATGGGCTGGATGGCATGTTCAGTTTAAGAGAGTTTGGGAGGCCATGAGTATGTTTTTAGGTGTTGGTTTGATTCTTATGGCTATTATAGCTTTAGGGCTTGTCTTTGGGTGGCATCACATGTACCACTGGGCAGATCAAGCGTCAGTTGAATCTGATAAAATCTTACAGCATAAATCCTCCTTCCTTAATAAAGGATGGTATATAGTTAGTGTTGTATTTATAGGGATATGGTACTTCTTTGCAGTTAAGTTGAGAAGTCTGTCGGTCGCTGAAGATGCTCAAGGTGGATTGAAAGATTTTTCTCATCACATCAAAACGCGATACTGGACTGCAGGATTTCTTCCGATTGTAGGGTTTTCTAGTTGTCTTGTTATTTGGCAGTGGGTGATGAGTATCGATGCGCATTGGTACAGTACCTTATTTGCTTGGTATTCGGGAGCAAGTCTTTTTGTTTCCATGATCGCTATGACAATCCTTGTGTTGATTTTCCTGAAGTCTCTAGGTTACTATCCTAATGTATCAACTGAGCATTTCCATGACCTCGGAAAGTTCATGTTTGCCTTTTCGATTTTCTGGACCTATCTCTGGTTCTCTCAATATATGTTGATCTGGTATTCAAATAATGGTGAGGAGACTGTCTACTTTAATACGAGGCAAGACCAATATCCAGTACTGTTCTATGCCAATTTAGCGATCAACTTCCTAGTACCATTTTTCGTTCTTATGAGAAATGACACAAAGAGAAAGTTTGGTTCTTTGATCACCGTTGCTTTGATAGTCATATTTGGACACTGGTTGGACTTCTTTCTTATGATTAAACCTGGCGCACTCCATACAGCACATGAGGTCGGTGGACATGGTCATCATGGAGAAAGCCAAGGTCATGGTGATGCAGGTCATCACGCTGGACAAGCATCCCACCATATGACAGATGCTGGACATCATGCAGAGGCTGCTGCTGATCACGGTGCTGATCTAGCACATGGTGCTGCATCGACTTTTGAGGCAGGTTTTAGTATGCCTGGATTTCTCGAGTTTGGTACTTTGATAGGCTTTCTTTGCTTGTTTTTATATGTTATGTATACAAGCTTGAGCAAAGCGAATCTTGTTGCTAAGAATGATCCTTATTTATCAGAAAGCTTACATCACCACGTATAAAGAAATAATATCTAATGACAGGATTACTTATCGTCGGCATTATCTTACTTATCGGGATCATAGCAGTTCAGATAGGAAAGGTATCTGAGCTCACTGCCCGTATAAGAGGTGTAGAAGAAACCGAGCAAAGAACTAATAATAGACAGGCCGTCTGGTTGATGGTTTTTAATGTTGTTTTTCTAGTTGCTTGCATCATCTCAGCCATATACTACAAGAACGATATGTTGGGATATGGTCCTCATGAGTCTGCATCTGCACATGGAGGATCAATAGACGGCTTATTTAATGTTACACTGTTCTTTACAGGTATTGTCTTTGTTCTTACTCATATTGCGCTCTTCTGGTTCGCATATAAGTATAGAAGGCAAAAAGGCCGTATCAGTACTTTTTTCGCTCATAGTACTAAGCTTGAATTAATTTGGACAGCTGTACCTGCTGTGGTTATGGTTGTACTTGTTACGCAGGGATTGGTAGCTTGGAATGAAATCATGCCAGATGTCAGTCCTGATGATGAGTTTATCGAGGTAGAAGCTACAGGGTATCAATTTGCATGGGATCTCAGATATCCTGGGGCTGATGGAAAGCTAGGAACCAAGAATTATAAGCTCATAAATCCTGCTAATAACCCTGTAGGACAGGATTGGAGTGATCCCAAAAATATAGATGACTATTTACCTGCTGAATTAGTCTTGCCAGTAAATAAAAAGGTCAGAGTTAGAATAACAGCAAAAGATGTATTGCACAACTTTTATCTACCTCATTTCCGAGTAAAGATGGATGCGATACCAGGCTTGCCGACGTATTTTATTTTTACACCTACTACGACCACTGAAGAATATAGAGAACGCCTAAGCGAATATCCAGAGTGGCAAGTTCCTTATGATCCAGCAGATCCAACTGGTCCACAACGATGGGAAGTTTTTGACTACGAACTTGCATGTGCAGAACTCTGTGGAAGAGGGCACTACAGTATGAAAAGAGTAGTGAAGATTGTCTCTGAAGAAGAGTATGAGGAGTGGCAATCACAGCAACAATCATACTATAAAGCAAATATCCGTGGTACAGAGGATGACCCTTTTGGAAGACTACTTGGATATGAGGCTGATGAAAGAGAAAAAGAACTAACTACTGACTTTGAGTCTGCATTGATATTAGATGATCCTTCTGAGACTTCGATCCGATTAAAGAATTTATTCTTTGCTACCGGATCTGCTAACCTAGAAGATGATTCCAATTTTGAATTAGAGAGTATTGTGAAAATCTTGAAAGAATATAGCGATGTATCTGTCGAGATATCTGGACATACAGATAGCACTGGTGATGATCAGGCAAATCAACTATTGTCAGAAGCAAGAGCTAACTCAGTCGTGAATTACCTCACAGCGAATGGTATCAGAGCTAATAGATTACAAACTGTAGGTCATGGATCTACACAGCCCGCTGATACCAATGAAACAGCGGAAGGTCGACAAAACAATCGCAGAATCGAAATGCGTATTATTTCTCAAAATATTTAAAGGTCAGTACGATGGCAGAAATAGTGAAGTATAACGAGGATCAACTTATAAAAGAACAAGGGTTTGATGATCATTTTCATGAGCATCACCATGGAGATAAGTACCAGACGAATTTCATATTCAAGTACATCTTCAGCATGGATCATAAGATCATAGCAAGACAATTTCTGATCACAGGGATGTTTTGGGCTTTTGTCGGAGGAGCAATGTCTTTGATATTCCGACTTCAGCTAGGTTTTCCAGCTGAAGATTTTGCGTGGTTACAACCCTTGATCGGAAAGTGGATCATGATCAATGAAGCGGGTGTCGGAAGTATAGACCCTCAGTTCTATTACGCTTTAGTGACGATGCATGGGACGATTATTGTATTCTTTGTGTTAACAGCAGGACTCAGTGGTACATTTAGTAACCTATTGATTCCGCTTCAGTTAGGTGCACGGGATATGGCATCACCGTTCCTCAATATGCTGTCCTATTGGTTTTTCTTCTTGTCTGGAGCAGTGATGTTTTATTCACTTTTCTTAAGTACGGGACCATTTTCTGGTGGATGGACAGCCTATCCTCCTCTTAGTGCCTTGCCACAAGCATCATCGGGTTCTGGTGCAGGGATGACCTTATGGCTAGTCAGTTTGACCTTATTTGTTGTATCTGTATTACTCGGAGGTATCAACTATATCACTACTGTACTTAACCTAAGAACTAAAGGAATGTCTCTATGGAGAATGCCACTTACGATATGGGCATTTTTTGTGACAGCGATTATAGGTCTACTTTCATTTCCTGTACTTGTATCTGGATTCTTCTTGCTCATGTTTGATAGGGGATTGGGAACAAGTTTCTACCTAAGTGACATCTTTATTCAAGGGCAGGCGCTTGATTTTGCAGGAGGAAGTCCGATACTCTATCAACACTTGTTTTGGTTCCTTGGTCACCCTGAGGTGTATATCATTATACTACCAGCCATGGGTATTGTATCAGAGGTATTATCAGTACATGCACGTAAGCCGATTTTTGGATATAAAGCGATGGTCTATTCGATTTTGGCTATTGCCTTTCTGAGCTTTATAGTTTGGGCGCATCACATGTTTATGTCTGGAGTGAATCCATTCTTGTCTAACTTCTTTGTGATTTTCACACTCATTATAGCAGTGCCCTCAGCGGTCAAAGTGTTCAACTGGATAACAACGTTATGGGGAGGGAACATACGGCTCAATACGCCGATGTTATTTGCGATAGGATTTGTATCGATGTTTATATCAGGAGGTCTTACGGGGATATTCCTTGGTAACTCTGCTATTGATATCCAGATGCATGATACATATTTTGTAGTAGCGCATTTTCATATAGTGATGGGTGTAGCAGCTATGTTTGGGATGTTTGCAGGGATTTACCATTGGTACCCTAAGATGTTCGGAAGGTTTATGAATGAGACTCTAGGGAAGATACATTTTTGGGTAACCATGGTAGGAGCCTACGCTATCTTCTGGCCGATGCACTATATCGGTATGGCTGGAGTGCCAAGGAGGTACTATAGGTTTGATGGATTTGAGGCATTTGGGCAGTTCACAACGATGAACCAGTTTATAACTATAGCTGCGATAGTTGTATTTGCAGCACAAGTTCTATTTATAGTTAACTTCTTCTGGAGTCAGAATAAAGGACGTAAACAGACTACTAAAAACCCTTGGCAAGCGACTACTCTTGAGTGGACGACGCCTATACATGCAGGTCATGGTAATTGGGAAGGAAATATTCCTACTGTGCACAGATGGGCTTATGATTATGGTAAGAATGGAAATGATTTTATACCACAGATTGCCCCACTGACTGAAGCTGAAAAACTAGAAGATCAGAATCACTGATGAGTTCACGAAGTAAAGCACATACTCTAACATTCTGGCAGTTGTTGACTGCTGGATTTGATGATTACCTGAAGCTCATCAAGATGAGGCTTACAAGTCTTGTTGTGTTTACTGCGCTGGGTTCCTATCTGGTAGCTTCGAGTTTATCATACGGTATGTTAGACCTCGTTTTACTTGCACTAGGTGGATTCGGTGTTGCAGGAGCATCTAATGCACTTAATCAAGTTCTAGAGAAAGACTATGATCGCTTGATGACAAGGACAAAAGACAGACCTATAGCTGCTGGCAGGATGACGATGTCACATGGTGTCTTATTCGCTGGCTTTCTTCTTCTATTAGGAGTAACGGCACTCGCAGTATTTAATATGATGACGGCCTTCTTAGGTATGCTAGCGTTTATGACTTATGCATTCGTTTATACGCCGATGAAGAGATATTCGAGGGCGGCTGTATTCGTAGGAGCAGTGGCAGGAGCCATGCCTATGATGATTGGGGTGGTTGCTTTTAGTGGTTCGATTACATGGCTGGCGATAGCGCTGTTTGCATTGCAGTTTGCCTGGCAGTATCCACACTTCTGGGCTATCGGCTTTCTAGGTTTTCAAGATTATGATAAAGCGGGGTTCAAGTTTGTTCCTTCACAAGATGGACTTATAGATAAGTCTATAGGGTTAAGTTCTATCTGTTATGCAGTTAGTTTGATCGTTCTTGGAGCTGTGATGATATATACTGGTATGACAGGATACATAGCAGGTCTGGTATTGGTCATGCTAGGAGGAGTTTATACTTGGACTGCGGTTATATTTTACAAGGAGTTTGACCTTTCGGCGGCTAAGCGGTTGATGTTTGGGTCATTAATTTATTTGCCAGTAGCGATGCTGGTGTTGATCATTGATAAGTTCTAGTTAGTATGGAGACGATGGCGACACCAAGAAGGTATGAGCGAACGACTAATCGGATTCATCCATTAAAGTTTGCTTTGTGGACTGCTATGGCGAGTATTACCATGATGTTTGTTGCATTCACATCAGCATATATGGTGAGACGTGCATCTGGTAATTGGTTGGAGTTTGAGCTTCCACGTATGTTTTTTATGAGCACTATCGTGTTGCTTATATCAAGCGTGTTTCTCCATATGTCATTTAAGTCATTTGTTGGAGGGCAAGAAGCTAAATACAAGTTTACGTTATGGATAAGTTTCATTCTTGGTGTATCCTTCCTTGTTCTACAAAACCAAGGATGTACAGCATTATTTAATAATGGGATAGATCTAAAAGGGAATCCTGCGGGCTCTTTCGTTTATGTACTAGCTATAGTACATGGTCTTCATATTATCGGAGGACTAGCAACTCTAATAGTAGGGCTCTTGATGGCCTACACAAGAAAATATAAAGTAACAGAGAAACGTCGTATCAACTTTGATCTCACTCTGCAGTATTGGCATTTTGTCGATTTGCTATGGGTGTACTTGTTGATCTTTCTATATATCAGTAGATAAAACTAACAATGGCGGTAGAAACATTAGAGCATACACATGTAGATGACCATAACACCGGAGTCACTGACTGGGAAGGTGGAACAAAAAAGCCTTTTAAGGCCAGCTATGGTAAGTTGATGATGTGGTACTTCTTGCTTTCAGATGCATTCACATTTTCTGGATTTTTGATTGCATATGGAGCACTAAGGATGAGTAGCCCTTCGTGGCCAGTACCGGATGCTGTATTCAATACTTTTCCTTTTACAAGTGCCGCTAGCCCTAAGCCACTCTATTTTGTTACTCTTATGACCTTTATACTCCTTGCGAGTTCATATACCATGGTACGTGCAGTACAAGAAGGCCATCGAGAGAATAAAAATGGTGTGGTGTTTTGGATGTTGCTTACTGTGATTGGTGGATTTGGATTTTTGGGTTGTCAAGCGTGGGAGTGGAATAAACTTATCGTAGATGAGCATGTATCATATCATACTAACCCTTTTGGGACTCATATAGAAGCAGGCACCTACCTAGAGGGAGATGGTCATGGTATAGCAGCTGGTGATACTTTTGAAGCTGGGGATTCATATCTCATACATAAGCATGATGGAGAGTGGCATAACCTGCCATATGAGGTGACCTCAGGTGAAGATGTAGGTGCGCGCAAAGAGCAGGCTTTTGGTCCGAGGGCATTCGGTGCTTTGTTCTTTTGTATTACTGGATTCCATGGATTCCACGTTTTCTCGGGAGTAGTGTTTCTAGTCATCATCTTAGTCAATGTGATGTCAGGGCTATATGTCAAACGGAAAAACGGGTATGAGATGGTCGAAAAGATAGGCCTGTATTGGCACTTTGTCGACCTTGTATGGGTATTTGTATTCTTAGTTTTTTATCTGCTTTAATAACTTAATAAGAAGAAGTAACAATGGGACATAGCTACGAAGAATCTAAAAAAACAGCCCTCAGGATTATCATCATCCTGGCTATTATCACGCTTGTAGAAGTAGGTTTTGCACTCTTTGGTAAGGGATATATAGTAGAAGGCGTACATCTTCCTATTTGGATTATGGGAGGCGTTATGATCTTGTTCAGTGCAGTTAAAGCTTATCTGATAGTGTATGAATTCATGCATATGAGATATGAGGTACCTGGTCTAGTGAAGTCTGTTCTTCTACCGATGTTTTTGCTAGTATGGGGTGTTGTTGCTTTCCTCTATGAAGGAAGTGATTGGAATCACCGTAGGACGCTTATCGAAGATAAAAATGCTGAGACCACTATAGAAGAATCTCCAGAAAGTACAGGGATGATCTATGAGTTGAAAAACTTGGAACTCAAGTAAACCTTCTTTCATCTTTCAAGATTACTTATCTAGTTCTTCGTCTTGAGCGAAGGATATAAATCAATCTGGTATTGACCCTGTCCCAGAAAAGTACTCGTAGACTAGTAGGAGCCTCTGTGGTTTTTATGTTAGTGATCGTTCCGATCATCTCATACATTTTTCTGCGACGAGGATTTGAGTATAGGAAAGAGTCTTTGGTCCAACTCGAAGAAAAAAGTATACCCGTCGAACTTCGAACTTATCTAGATACCTATGTACCTCATGTGGGTAATGCCCAGCTAATACACATCCCCGGCCATACAACGTCTTCGGAGCGCCAAGTTTTATCTCAGATAGATGAACGAATAGTTGATAGAGATCGGTTTGATATCATCTCTTTCGATACTGAGATCGATCATGAGGACCAGATAGATCATGTTGATGCGCCTTTGGATGTACAGTCACCATACTCTTTCATCCTTATTGATACTGCAGCAAGTATTAGAGGCGTGTATGTCTACAGTGAGGAACTTGGTAAAGAGCTTATAAGACACTTATCAGTAGTTATCCCAGTACCAAAGAAGAGGGACATCACCTTACAAAGAGATAAACAATAAGCATGGATATCAATGTAGTAAAACCTAATCTAGAGCTTGCTAAAAGGTTGAATAAGTATGCTTGGGCTGTATCCATCCTCGTCTTTCTCTTGGTGCTTTCTATGAGGAGAATCAAGTTTGATACATCTATTGACTTTTCTGGGTTGCCGGCATTCTATTCAACTCTCAATGGAATAGTGGCTATCCTTTTGATATTATCCCTCATAGCGATAAAGAGAGGTAATGCACGACTACATCAAAAACTGAATGTTTTAGCATTATTAGGAAGTGGACTGTTTTTGTTGATGTACGTCGTATATCATACTACAACTCCAGAGACTTCTTATTGTGGCGTTGGACCTATCAGATACATCTACTTTTTCTTTTTGATTACTCATATTATCCTGGCGGCAGTTATACTTCCTTTCATACTTTTCACATTTATAAGAGGATATACTCAGCAGTATGCCAAACACAAAAAGATGGCGCGGTGGGTATATCCGTTGTGGCTCTATGTCGCGGTTACAGGTCCCGTTCTTTATCTCATGTTGAGTCCGTGTTACGGTCTTTCCTGATTAGAAGAAGTATACATAATGACCCACGAGCCTTATGCCTCCACTTACGTAAATAGATCTCTTATCTTTACATTATGAAGTTAAAGACCGTCATCCTCACCATTATATTGCTCATGATTGCTATGAGTCTTGGAGCACAATGCCCTATGTGTCGGATGGCAGCTGAATCCAATCTTGATCATGGAGGTTCAGCGGGAAAAGGTCTTAATAATGGTATCCTTTATATGCTTCTGCTACCTTATATCATGGTGGCCGTCATCGGGTATTTATGGTATAAAAATCGAAAGACAGATATCGATTATCTAGAATCTGATCTTCAAGCACAAACTCAATCGCCCTCACAGACATCTGTAGGATAGGCGACACATGTCAATGTTTCGGGAAGTAACGAAAAAGCCGCCACTACCTTTGCAGTGACGGCTAAAGTGCAATCGACTTTGCATAGCCGATACCTACTGAAAAACCTTTTTCTTATGCCCTTCTCTTGCCGAGAAGGGCAGTTATAACTTTTTTAATAAGCAGTTGTATTATTAAGACTGTCTACCCTAGTTAAGGATAGTTAAGTAGGCATTAAGGTTTTCCTAATGTTATCAGGAAAACCTTAAAGGCTAGGCGATTGCACGGATATATAA
>CAYYBR010000085.1:0-15885 GCA_964470035.1 uncultured Saprospiraceae bacterium | reverse complement strand
AACTATATGAAATTGAAGGTTATTCAGAAGAAGCAATTAGACTTTATAAACAATCTCTGCAAACAGATTCTCCAACTAGGGTTACCTTTAATGTCATCCGCCTCTACGAATGGATAACCGACTGCTACAAAGAACTCGGCCAATACGACTCTGCCTATCACTATATGCAACTTACTCATCAGACACTAGTAGATTCTGAAAAAAGAAAACACGATGTAGCTATCTCTGAACTAGAAGAAAAATACCAAAACGAACAGCTCTCTTCGCAAGTTCTGGAGCAAAACCTGGCCCTACAAAAAAACACAACTCATCTCATCGCAATAGGAGCCATAGCTTCTCTACTAGGTATAGGCTGGTTCCTCTATCGACAACGTTCTCGCTCCCAACTAGAAAACAAAGAAAAACAAGCCCAACTAGACGCCATCAACGCCCGCCTAGACGGGGAACAAGAAGAACGAAAGCGTGTGGCGAGTGCCCTCCATGATGAGATTTCCAGCCACCTATCAGCTGCAGCTATACACCTTACCATGCTCCAATCCTCTAATATGGAAAGCTCTACCAAAGCACAACAGCTCATCTCCGAGGCATCTCAACGTACTCGACAGCTTTCCCACGAACTCTATCCACCTGTCTTACTTCAGCAAGGACTTGTTGCTGCCCTATCTTCCTTTAGTCAACAAGTTAAATCCGAACATCTGGACCTGCAGTTTTCAGCAACAGAACAATCTTCTCAGTTATCTCATGAGGTAGAAGCCAAGATCTACTATACGATCATCGAGCTCATCCAAAACATCATCAAGCACAGTGAAGCCTCTAAGGCGAATATCACTACAGCAACGGATGAAGACTCTTTAAAGATCGTAATAGAAGACAATGGCATTGGCTTTAACCCGGATACTACTTCTCAAGGTCTTGGCTTATCCAGTGTAAAAGCCCGTATCGAAGATCTCAATGGTCAGATTACAATCATATCGCAGCCTAATCAAGGTACAAGGATCGATGTCTCGATCCCACTAGCTGCATAATGAGGCAGCAGGACCTCAATTAGACTGTGGCACCATCTGCCTTGATCCCCTAATTATCACACGACATTCCTATCCTCTCGACGACAACTTTGTCTACACCATATGACGAGTTTTTTACCTTCGCCCACCTTAATTCATGTGCCTCTAGATGAAACTAGCCCTATATACTGCGTTGAGCGTATTGTTTTCTTTCTCTCTTGCATCTGCTCAAGCAGATCAAGGGAAGGTGACTGATAAATACGACCAACCCATCTTTGGTGTGCATGTCTATAACTTATCGAACGACCTGCACACACATTCCGATGAAAATGGGTTGTTTTCTGTGCTTAACATCTCTGTAGGCGACACCTTGCGCTTAACTCATCTGTCATTTGAAACTAAGACGATACTGGTATTAACAATAGATGACTTAGGTGGCGTCCAACTTAAAATGATATCTACGGCTATAGATGAAGTCATCATCACCAACCAAATTAATGCCTTGCAGAGCATCGCCGATATCGAGATACAACTCAACCCCGTGAACTCGTCTCAAGATATACTTAGAAAAGTGCCTGGACTATTCATTGGCCAGCATGCCGGAGGTGGCAAGGCTGAACAAATATTTCTCAGAGGGTTTGATATAGATCATGGTACTGATATCAATTTGACTGTCGATGGTCTCCCTGTCAACATGGTCTCACATGCACATGGTCAGGGATATTCGGATTTGCATTTCATCATACCCGAGACGATTGAGAATATCGACTTTGCTAAGGGGCCTTATCAGGCAGATAAAGGCAACTTTGCGACAGCTGGCCATGTTAGCTTTCAAACAAAAGAGCAACTGTCCAGTAGCACGATCAAAATAGAGGCTGGACAGTTTGACACCCAGCGCCTTTTAGGCATGTTTGATCTAGTAAGTAATGAACAAAGTAATGCATACATAGCATCAGAATTTATATCGACAGATGGGCCATTTGAAAGCCCTCAAAATTTTAACAGAATCAATGTATTCGGTAAGTATACTCATCGTCTCAATACGAATGATAAAATAAGCTTCTCTGCTTCTCACTTCACTAGTTCTTGGACAGCTTCTGGACAAATACCAGTGAGAGCCGTTGAGAGTGGGCTGATAAGTAGGTTTGGAGCGATAGACGATACTGAAGGAGGCAATACAAGTAGAACCAATGCTATTCTGAAGTATCAAAAATACCTAAGTCATAACTCTTCGATTACCAACCATTTGTTCTATTCGAATTATGATTTCGAGCTATTTTCTAATTTCACCTTCTTTCTAATTGACCCTATCAATGGGGACCAAATCAGGCAAAAAGAAAATAGAAATCTCTTCGGTCTGAAAAGTGAATATTTAAAAGCCTTTGATAAAGAATCTATCGATGGGACTTGGACGACAGGTATCAGTCTCAGATATGACAACGTACAAGACAATGAGCTTTCTAATACGCTTAATCGAAGAGAAACACTTCAGAATCTCTCTTTAGGAGATGTAGGCGAAACGAATATAGCCGCTTATGCTGGTGCAAAAATAAACTTACAGAAGTGGACATTTAATTCATCGATCAGATTAGACTACTTCGATTTTATCTATCAAGATGATCTGAGTCCAAGTTTCAGTAGGTTATCCAACAACACTTTAGTAGTCAGTCCAAAACTGAATGTTTTATATAATGCTTCCTCAAGGTTTCAACTTTATGTGAAAAGTGGAAGAGGTTTTCATTCTAATGATGCAAGGGTTGTTACCAGCAATGATATGAGAGAGCTCGTACCCACTGCATTCGGTACTGACGTCGGATTCATTTGGAAGCCAACAAATAAAATGTTTATCAATGCAGCCTACTGGTATTTATTCTTAGAACAAGAGTTTGTGTACGTTGGTGACGCAGGTATCGTAGAACCAAGTGGACGAACTAGGAGACAAGGTATAGAGTTGAGTTATAGGTATCAGCCGTCACATCACTTGTTCTGGACATTTGATATTAACTATACTCATGCTAGATCCATAGATGAGCAAGAGGGCGACAACTTTATACCTCTTGCACCTGATCTAACATTGGTTAGTGGGATTAACTATACTCATAATCTAGGCTTATATGGAAGTCTTCAGTTCCGTTACATAAAAGATAGACCGGCGAATGAGGACAACTCTATCGTAGCTGAGGGATATGGAGTTACTGATCTCAACTTGGGGTACAAAAGAAACAGGTTAGACTTTGGTCTACAGATTCAAAATTTATTTGATACCGAGTGGAATGAAACACAGTTTGCCACTGAGACACGACTTTTTGATGAATCTCAACCAGTGGATGAAATTCACTTCACTCCAGGCACTCCCTTCTTTATCAAGTTCTTCTTACAATATTCATTCTAAGATTAATTAAGCTTTAGTTCTTTACTAGTTTATAAACTGGAATGAGTGAAAAGTTCTCACATCAAGGTTACTTTTTCAAAGAGGATATCCTGGTACAATCATCTCTAGAACTATTACGAATCAATTATAATACACTATTGCATACTTCTCTTTCTATGCTCATCAAGTTTCAATAGAGCAGCACCCTATAAATAGTCTTTTCTCAATACCCCCATCAGTGGTCTACCCTACGGCCCTATCATAACGCACTTTTGAAGTATCAACTCAGTAGCTAAATGCAGCCACTTGTAGTTGAGATGGATCCATTCTTAAGCCTCTAATCAAATCTTCCTCATCCGGAACGGAAGACTGAGGCATATCAACCTATTTCCTCACTTCTAAACGTACAGTTATGAAACAAAATGGCAGAGTCATTGGAGACGATCACGATGGCATATAAGAGCTATCGCAGGATCAGGCACTAGTAAATTGGTGCCTGATCATTTTTTGTGAGAACCACTTTCGTTGTGAAACAAATTCCTTTCCTAATAACATGTCTTCTTCTTTCTTCCCATACCGCCCTCTCAACAAACTTCCAAAAAGTTTGATAAAGTTCATTCTCCCCACGCGAGCTCTCGCTCCTAAATCTCTTTGGTTTCTCTTAAGAAGTAACTTCGCATTAATAATATGGTATTCAAAATATTGAGTATCCGCTCCATATAATTCGTAAGATGCCATCAAGAATAAATGGTTGGCCTGTATCTTTAAAGTGCCCCTCCCTAATCTCTCAGTGGAGTAAATATTTATCACTTTATCAAAATTTCTAAAGGCGAAACTTATCAACATATTAGATAACGTTTGGTAATCCGACTTCAATTCACTCGGCAGATACCTTAGGTATTGATCCTTATACTTTTCAACTTCTTTACTCATCCCAAGTGAAGTAAGCACATTGAGGTCGCTGATATATGCACTAGGGGAAATTTCATTGTTAAAAACGTGTGCCTGGTTATCAATCGACCACAGTAGTAGTTGTGGTAGCTTTTTGAGGGCTTCTTTATCGTCCTGACGGCATAGAATAAGTAGTCCTTGTCTCACTCGAGAGAAGAATATCGTCCTAGTCAATGGATCTGATATCTTATCATCTATAAGTGCCTGATATATGAGTTTAGCCTCTTCTTTGGGATTCTTACACATCCTATATTGTTCATCTATCAAATCAGAGAACGGCTGTTCATTATCTTTTAAAAAAATCTGTCTCTCTAGTTGTTCGATAGCATCACCCAAGTCACTTGCATAGATTCGATTCATATTATACATCTCTGCTAAAAACCACTTGACCATATTTTGATGCCATCCGAAAAGACTCTTGGAAGTCTTATTCATAATATCAGCAAACCAAACTCCACCTTGCCTCTTCGGGTGGTTACTAAATAGAGTAGCAAATGACGCTTTCGCCTGATAGTAACCAGCCCATGGACTTAACGTGTCCGTACTCGTCATAAGGCGATTCAGATACTTATCACTTTGAGTGTATAGGTTTCGCCGATTAAGACTTTCTACCTTAAGCATATCGGTTCTAAGGTCTTGTTCTTTAAGATCCGACCAAACCCAGTAGTCTTCCACAACGCCGGATAGCAAGGACATCAAGTTTTGGACTTGTTTTTTAGTGGATTTTTTAAGCTTCTTCTCTTGAAGATGTTTGATCTCTAAAGTGCCTTTTTCTAATTTCTTTCTAGATGCCAAGATTAAGCCATAGAGATACACAGCATCATGATCATCCCTAAAGGAAGTACTAAGATATCGAAGGAAGAGACGCCAGTCGTTTTTAGAAAACTGCTGTAGATAACGGAATAGTTTAGGTTGGTGCATACTATTTCTTTAGAGGATAATTACTAATACAGTGCACTGATTATCAAATAATTATACGATAATAATCGCATATTTTTATATGATTATTCAGAAATTTTTAGACTGTCTTATTTCTGTACACAGTTTACCTTTCTGACAATAATCACGTATCCTATGCACTCCTCAACACAAGAAAGTTTAGTCGCTAACTTTCTACTCCGAGTAACACGAAGAGGTAAATATTTCCGTGCTCTAGTATGTGATAGATATCCCTCAACATCAATAGCAGATGATCTCTCTATACTCTCTGATGACCTAGGAACATATAAACAAAACCTTTCTGACTTACTGCAATATTATCACTTAGCATATCTAACGATAAAAGCTATAAGCATCGGGAATAGACCTGTTTCTTATTTAAGAACATAAAGACCAGACTCAACTTAACAGACCTATAATTCTTATTTGCACATGAACTTCAAAATTATAATCTCACTCCTTATTGTACTAAGCTCCTTACAATTAATTGGGCAAGACGATGCGCTATCCTGCGCAGATTTTCTAATTACAGAACCTGATTTAAATCAGGGAGAATATACTTTACCACAAAGGAATCCTATTAGCCTAGATGGTTGTGATGGTGTTCTTTCGACGGAATACTATCTGGTATTTAAATTGCCCTCTGGAAATTTCTTTAGGGAACTCTGGACCGGCAATCTCGATGTAACTATCTATTATGTACCTTGTTGCGATAATATAAACCTCCAGTGTTCCAATACCGCCTCAAGAATATCAACACAAGGAGGAGAGGTTCAAATTAATTTGTTAGAACGTCCGTTATGTTCTAATGGCAATTCAGGTTTTATAGTAGTAAGTTCTATTTTTAATAGACCTGAAACATTTTCTTTATTTCACCGAAATAATGGAGGCTTTGTAAGCTGCGAAGAACAATCTTGTGCTTCATCAGGCTTAGATTGCTCAGATGCTAGAACTCTAACTTGTGGTATAGAGGATTGGGGAACTTTTAATGAGCCGAGAAATGTCAACTCTTACTGCAATGGCCAGTTCTCTACACTTGATTTAGGTGAACAACTTTACGAATTTACTCCACCTTCTTCTGGTGAGTATACTTTCTCACTCTCTAATACTACTAGTGATCTAGACATGTTTCTGCTTAACTCATGTGACCCAGATGACTGTATTGCTTCTTCAGATGCAGCCAGTCCTAGCGCGCCTGATGTTATCACTAGATCCCTCATTGGTGGTCAAACATATTGGTTAGTTGTAGATACTGATGGTCCCTCTGAAAGTAACTATAGGTTAACAGTCGATTGTGGTAACGAACTAGATTGTTCAGATGCTAGAACTCTAACTTGTGGTATAGAGGATTGGGGAACTTTTAATGAGCCGAGAAATGTCAACTCTTACTGCAATGGCCAGTTCTCTACACTTGATTTAGGTGAACAACTTTACGAATTTACTCCACCTTCTTCTGGTGAGTATACTTTCTCACTCTCTAATACTACTAGTGATCTAGACATGTTTCTGCTTAACTCATGTGACCCAGATGACTGTATTGCTTCTTCAGATGCAGCCAGTCCTAGCGCGCCTGATGTTATCACTAGATCCCTCATTGGTGGTCGAACATATTGGTTAGTTGTGGATACTGATGGTCCCTCTGAAAGCAACTATAGGCTAACAGTCGATTGTGGTAACGAACTAGATTGTTCAGATACTAGAATTCTAACTTGCGGCATAGAAAATTGGGGAACTTTTAATGAGCCGAGAAATGTCAGCTCTTATTGCAATGGCCAATTCACTAGCCTTGATTTAGGTGAACAACTTTACGAATTTACTCCACCATCATCTGGCGAATTTACCTTCTCGTTGTCTAACACATCTAGTGATCTGGATATGTTTCTATTGAATTCTTGTGACCCTAATGACTGCATAGCATCTTCAGACGCCACTAGTCCTAATGCCCCTGATGTTATCACTAGATCCTTAACTGGTGGTCGGACTTATTGGTTAGTTGTCGATACTGACGGACCTTCTGAAAGTAATTATAGATTAGAAGTTAGTGGAGAATCCTGCTGTATTGATTTATCTGATCGACTGACCTCATTCTTAGTCCATCCAGACCCAGATAATAGTGGAGCATATATAGTAGATTTTGGTGCCATAGATAAAGATGATATATTTCCGGAAGGGCGAAATACAAATGGATTATGGACAGTAGATGGTGAGGAAATCACGACTTCACAAGAAAGAGGCACTTTTACTCCGACACCTGGATCAATAGTCACTATTTGTTACGAGTGGCAGGTATTCGGAGATGAAGTAGCAGGACAGTGTTATCGTGTATGCAAGAGATATCGTATACCTGGCAATCCATACGAATGTGATGACATCTGGCTACTTCTCCAGGAAAATGATGGTCCAAGTCCATATGTTTTTAAGACACAGAGGGACGTGGATGCTTGGATTCTTCATGATAGTTTTGGGTTCATAGAACATAATGGATCTCAAACCGATGATAACAACTTTGATCCTCGACACTACTATTCTAATAGTCAACCAATGGAGGCAGGTAGCGAAATCTACCTTTCAACAATTTCCTTTGATGAAGAGAGTGATGTCTATGATATATGCTGTAGGTCATTTTGCTTTGATGACTACTTTGCATGTGGTCAAGAGTTGATCACTACTTCCTTTACTGGAAGTGAAACAGAAGTAAATGAAGGTGACTATAGATTTCGGTTTTCATCAACAGATGTCTTACCCGCTTCCGCAAATGTTATTTCTTGGAAAGTTTATCCTTCTAACCAATCCAATGACTTTCAGGAGAGCAGTTCGGATTCACCAGAATTTATTCTTCCGCTCATGCCAGAAACAGAAAACCCTACATATACAGCCTGTTGTATCTATGAACTTGATGGATGCATCAGAATCTGTTGTATCGATATCTGTCTTGAAAACCCATATGAATGTCAAGATGTCGGAGGATGTAATAGTACAATCCCAATCGATGAAAATGAATTCTTCAATGACAACTTTTACGCTGGTCAACTTGTCACAGACATATTATCAGAATGGGAGATAGTAGATCCTTCAGTAAATGAGTCCGCTGAATTCGTAGGTAATAATGTAGAAATCGCAATTGACCATCGTAATACTGGTCGTCCTTCATATGTCAGAAAGCTTCTTAATCAAGCAACCGCCAATAGACTTAAACTAGAAATCAACTTTACGATGGCTCAGTCGGGAGCCAAGATGGGGGTCAACGGAGATCTCAATCTACAATTCTTCAGAAATGGTGCCGATTTAGAATGCGAGATATTTGGAGTAGTCGGCTCTGTGCCATTCAATCAAGTCAGCAAACTAGAACTCGTCTATACCGAAGCACAAGTTACAATCACCGTCAATGAAGTAAATATCGGCATCTCAAACCATAACGGTTTGCCAAGCTCAGTGGATTTTTGTGGTAACTCCGGCACCTATATTCTTGATGCTTATAGCTTATCCGTATGTACCAATGATGGCGGAGAAGGTGACTGTGACAATGGCATGGTAGAAATCTCTAGTGGCTTGGATGTCGCATATTGGACAACCAGTGATGGCACAAGATTATTAAATTTTGATGGGCAAAACACTATCACAGTTCCAGGGTCGACAGGGCCTGGAAGGAGGTATGTTTATTGTTATTACTATGATTGCATTGAACCTAATGATGATGGGGAATTATTATTGAGTAGTAATCAATGTTGCCTCAGGGTTTGTTGTATTCCTTTACCTAATTGTACCGAGAACTAGAATGTGGAATCACACTCAAAAATGAAGATAATTTTAACTCTGGAAGCTTCTTTGATCAATCCGACTACACTTGTTGGCAAGGTCTAGGTGGGCTAAGGTTTGATGGTAATGACAATATTTATCGAATAGAAAAAACTTCTAACTCCGGTCGTCTTCAGGTTCACTTATTCCATGAATTTGAAAGAAGTAACAATTTGTCTCTTTTCTTATTCGATGAAAATTTTAATGGCGTAAACCTTGGTATAGATCAAGGGTGCAAAGGTCGAAATATCCTCCTTGAAAAAGACGCGGGTGCTTCTACTAACAGCTCTACTCTTGAAGGCGAGGTTTGGTTTAATCGCGGGCCTGCACTACCCTCTGGCACATACTACGCCATAGTAGATGGAGATCGACCAAGTGCTATGTCTAGCTATAGCATAACCGCTACTTGTAGCACTTTAAACTGTAATGATGCAACTCCCTTATCATGTAGCGGAGGGGCACAAACGTTTAACAATATTTCATCACCAAACAACATCAGCGTTTATAATTGGGATGATGCTGACTTCTATCTTGGTTACACAGGAGGAGAAGAAATATATACCATCTCTATAGATCAAACTTCAGAAGTGGTCATCAATCTCACAGCGATAAACTTTGTATGCGGCAATGACTTCGATCTCTTTTTATTGGGATCAGACTGCAATGAAAATGATGTAATAGAAATCAGTAGAGAAACCGGAAACACAGAGCAAATAAGAAGAACTCTTGCTCCTGGAAGCTACTATATAATAGTAGATGGATATAGAGATACTAGAGGACGATATAGTCTGGAAGTCTCAGGTTGCAATACTGATTGCTTTGAAGGGTGTTGCACTTTATCCTCTGATCTATCATGGTTGGAAACTATTAAGTTAGAAGCTCAGAATGATTGTTCATTCTGTGAAAATGGCACAGCTCAAGTATCAATATCTCAATGTACTAATGATATAGGACAATGCTATTATGAAGTAATAACAACACCTTGTAATAATAATGATGGATTTATAGATGCTGTCACTGAATATTTTGATTGCAATGGCGATGCCTTTTTTCCTCCAATTGATGTATTCACTGATTGTACTGAGATATTTAATTGTGGGGGACTAAATCGTGAAGAATGTGGAGATTGTTTTTACACCGATTGTAGCAACAATGATGTCATCACTGAATTAATCAACTCTAGAAATCCTCAGATCTATAATCAGTGCATGGATTCAAATGGTCAAACTATAATACTGCTTATTTTTGATCCAGTTCCTGAAGCTATTGATGACGAGTTCTCAGAACTGTACGATTGTCAAGGAAACTTTCTAGAAACACAAAGTTTTGCAGATCCTGGAACCATCATCTTATCTTCATGTAGGTCCATAAGACGCACAGAATGTCCCGATGAATTGTGTGTTCCTTCTTGCTGCCCAATGAATAATGACTTCAACTGGTTGGATGAAGTGATCTCCAATCTAGAGTCAGTATGTACCTCTAATGTAGAACTGACCATATCGCAATGTACTTTTAGGGATACTTGCGTATACATCATTCCTCCAGACCCTAGCATACCTGATCTTCCTAGTCAAGTTGTACGATGTGATGGGTCACTGGTATTCTCATTTGGGGGGTTTGTAGACGAACAAACTGCTATGGAGCAACAAAGGCTATTTGAAGAATTAGAAGGATGTGAGGTCATATGGAGATGTGGTATTCAGAATAAACTATGTGAAGAACAATGCTTTACAAATTGCTGTCCAGAAGATGGAAATAGATGGTTAGATGATCAGATCACTAGGTTATCTAACATGTGCAACAATCCAGATCTGGTTTCTGGACAGATCTATTCAGGTTTCTACCAAGATCAATGTGTTTATGGCATAATAGAACCTGGATCTACTTTAGCCCTGTCTAATGCACTTGACATTTATAGCTGTTCTGGTTCCTTGCTAAACAGAGTTATAAATGGAGGTGGGCTTTTTGTAGATGTTAGAGAGCATATTCAAGACGTCCAATTTATTTGGGATTGCGATGAAAGAAGGTCAGCATGCCCAAGCCCAAGTCTTTGCAATGAAATGACAGACGCCCAATGCGCCGACATTAGTTTGAGTACGATTAACAGAGGCATTGCAGATCAATTCTCAGGATGGACTTTAGAAGCAAACCTTACAGATTGCTTTGTACGATCCGATGGGACTGATGTATATATCGAAGTAGGCCAATCTAATAATCAAACATGTGGAGTCAGATACAACATCCAAACAATTAATTCTCAGGTTGTCAAGCTAAGTGTAGATCTCAGGCTGGATAATAATAACGGAGCTTCTCTGGAAGTCATCGGCAATGGTTCAGAGTTTTTACAATTTACCCTACCCATAGATCCAAATGGTTTTGGTAATGAATATCATATCGTCACAGATCGCTCTGACACTTTTATACCAACCAACTTCCTTTTTGATTTCTGGTTCACAATTGAGATAGAATTAAACAAAATGACTGGCGAAGTTATCATTAGAGATAATGGACAGGTAATCTTCAATGAGTTGACTAATCTCACAGACCTCAGAGCACTGATCATGAATGGCTCTCTAAATGCGAACAATACATTCTTTGATGTAAGAGAGCTTTGCATTTACTCTTGTGATACGCAAAGAAATGATTGTGAAGAGCTTACAATTGATGGAGATGGCTTTACCTGGAACCAAATTAATACAACAGGTTCTCAGTACGAATTTACCTTGCTAACGTCTGACGAGACAGATCGTGCGCAAAACATTCAATGGAACATTGACAATGGGGAATTTACAACTGCTACTAATGATCGTAGCACAACTCTATCATTCCCTGAATCTTCAGGCACTTATCGAGTATGCGTACGATTCGAAATTGAAACTGCCGACGGAATCAAATGCTACATTATCTGTAGAGAGATATGCATATTTGACCCATTTGATCCAGATAACTGCGCTCCTATTAGCTTTTTCTACATTGGTGAGGGACGCTATCAACTCTTTGCTGAAGGTGTCGAAGTCATCAATTGGCGTTTGGATCGCCCGATACTTAGAACTATCGGATCAGCGAACCCACAAATTTTAGATCTCAATAGCCTAGGTATAAACTCAGATGAAGTCATCATTAGCGTAACATATCGCGATAGCGATGGATGTATCAAGACTTGCTGTAAAAGATTCTGTGATAGTCGAAGTGACGTTACGAATCCTACATCACCTACTTGTAATCAAGTAAGCCATAGGTATACAGGACAAGGGCTTATATTTGAAATAATCACTTCAGAAAGCGGTATTTCTAATGCTAATGTGGTTATCAGAACCGAACAACAAATTGCCAGTGATCCTAACGATGCATTTGATATACTCCTAGACAATGGTCCAAATGACCTAGATATGTCAATAGGAGTTATAACTCTTGATCTTTCGCCATACAGAGATCTTGGTGCTATCGTGGCATGTGTTCAATATATAGATCGCGATGGCTGTTTGAAAGTCTGCTGTAAAAACATCTGCCTTGTTGATGTATTCAACGAAGCATCTTGCAACAGTATATCAATCGAACCCTCTATAGAACAAGGAAATCAACTGATGTACAATATTGGTCTTGACAATTCCTCTTTCTCCCAAATAGAGTGGACAATACATAGAAGGGATGGATCAAATCAAATAGTTCTTCAAGATACTAGCTCGAACATAACGGTTGATATTGCAGAACTAGGTTTAGAATTAGGTAGCGAGGTATGTGTAACGGTGCGATACTATGATCCTATTGACGGATGTTTTAAGACATGTTGTCGATGCTTCATGATTGAAGAATTTGAAAATTGCGATTTAATAAATGTCTCTGCTTCAATGGAGGAGTTTGAATTAGTCCTAACTAATCAAACTGCATCTAACTTAACATGGCATACTTCTATAGAATTCATCACTAATCAGAGCGGTAGCATTTCAATTGACAGGAGTCAAATACCAAGAGACGATAGCATCAATGTCTGTGTATTGTACTTTGATACATCGACCGATCTTTGGAGGCTTTGCTGCAAATTACTCGAGAATTCTGATACAGATGATGATACTGATACAGATGATGACACTGATACAGACGATGACACTGATACAGACGATGACACTGATACAGATGATGACACTGATACTGACGATGGTTCGGATACTGAAAATTGCAATGAGGCTAACATTAATCTAGGATCTGACGCCCAACTTTGCTTCGGTGAATCCTTGGTACTCAATGCGCCAGCATCCGTACAAAACCCCGTTTGGCTCAGAGATGGTATAGTGATAGTCTCTGACGTTATGAGTCTTACAGTTGAAGAAACCGGAGTATACACTTTAGAAGCAACAATTGACAACGATTGTGAAGTGTCTGATGACATTGCTATAACTGTGGAGTCATCGTTTCAAATAGAAAGTGATGTCATCGGTACTACATGTGGATTGAATAATGGTAGAATCGAACTCAATATAAATTCAGATATTGAGATATCTAGTTATAGTTGGAACAACAACCTTGCCTCCAGTCCGACTCAAGAAAATTTGGCTGCAGGAACTTATACTGTAAACATCACTTCCGTAAATGGGTGTTCTACCTCGGCAACATATGAGATAGCGAATAGTAATCCATTAGAGGTTTCTTTAGAGGGGACAAATATGATTTGCCAAGGTGACACAGCTACAATAACTGCCAACATAATAGGGTCTTTTAATGAAGTCCTATGGACATTGGATGGCCAAAATATTGAGATGAACACTTCATCAATTACTACAACGACAGCTGGATTGTATAACATTGAAGTGCGCGATGGAAATATTTGCATGGCTACAAGTTCTATAAACCTTGAGATTGCACCTGAAGCAGATATTATCTTAGAAGTTGGCAATTCTGATTGTCAGGAAGACAATGGCACAATATCCATCAGCGCAACTAACATAGACCTTTCAGACTTTTTATGGAGTAACAACCTACCAAACAGCAATGTACAGGAGGGACTCCCAAGAGGTACTTACACAGTCCAAATAATTGATAACAACGGATGTACAACTAACAGAGAAATTGAAATCACTGAAGCAAATCCTCTAATGATAAGCGGAGGAGGTTTCTTCGAATTATGCCCAGAAGAACTACCACTAGATCTAGCTGTAGAAATCAATGGTGACTTCAACTCGATAACATGGAGCAGGAATGATTCTGTAATCAATTCAGCCGAATCTATGATTCTGGCTGAAACTGCAGGCGAGTATGTGGTCACCGTAAGTGATGAGAATGGTTGTTCGGCTCAAGAGATAATAACTCTTGAGGTATTTGAATCAGACATAATTCTTCCTGATAGAACTTTTACGATTGCTCCAGGTGAAGAGTTAAATATTCTAATTGACAATGCAGCAAGTGCTACAATCTCCTCTTCCGATTTAAATGTATCCTGTACAGAATGTACTGAATTCACAATAAGCACACAAGGCAATGGAAGTCTTCTCATTCTTGCTGAAGACCTCAATGGCTGTCTTCACGAACATGAGATAGTAGTCACTGTGGAAGAAGAATTCAGCATTCAGGCCAACAACTATCTATCTCCCAATGGAGATAACATCAATGATGTACTACGTTTTGCAGGAATTGAATTTTTTGAAGTCCGAAACCTCTCAATACTGAATAGATGGGGTAAACAAATTCATCAAATAGAAAACTACTCGAATAGTTGGAGCGGTATAATTAATGGGGAACAGTTACCTGATGGGGTTTACTATTACATACTCGAATATGGAAATTCTTCTTCAACCAATTTATCTAAAGGAGACGTTACAATTATAAGAAACTAGTTGAAGCGATCGTCCAATAATATCACGACTTAAATTAAACAAGATGAAATATCTATTCACCATATCTATACTTATATTTTTCAATTCCATATTGAGTGCCCAATTAACAAATGAGATCAGACTTAATTTCAGCAATCAACATTTAAACAACCCTAGTCAAACAGCTATCGGGCAAAATCTGAGATTAAGTCTTACTCATCAGAACAATTTTTCAGACATACCTGGGGCTCCCAGTATACAGACTGCATCGATCCAATACCCGTTTGTGGAGCAGAATATGGGATTGGGTCTATCTATATTCCAAGAGTCAGCGGGTCTATTAGATCAAAGGTCTGCTGTACTGAACTATATGTATAAAGTAAAAACAGGATTCTTTGATAACGATTATTTTTCAATTGGCCTTGGTCTATCATTAAATCAATTTGGCATCAATACAGACAGACTAAATTCTTCAGTTGAACTGATTGACAATACGCTACCCGATATTGCCAGAAGAAGTCTTAGCATAAATACTAACATTGGCCTCACTTATTCAACTTATGATGGTGAAATTGATGAAGACTATTATTTACCAATTGGTTTTACTTTTGGCATAGCAACAGGTAAGGCAATACCAAATAACATTTCAATAGAACAGCTAAACTTTAGGGAATCAAGATTCTACCATGCTCTAGGAAGGGTAGACTTTACTGGCAATGAAGATCTGATGTTTTCCGCCTTAGCGGAGTATACGTTTATCGATGAACTAAATAGCGATATACGCATAGCGACCCAAGCGACACTAGGACAAAGTGTGATTTTCTCATTGGGCTACGATACAAATGGATTTATCCATCTCGAAATAGGCGGGCGTTTATTAAAATCCCCAAGAGATCAAACTGGACTCACAATCATGGCCAATGGAAGTATCCCATGTGGGGACCTAGACGTATACACAAATAATGGTATTGGGTTTAAGGTATTGTATGATATTAACACATATTGATATCGATTCAGC